>NZ_JANLOG010000016.1:0-82679 GCF_025466205.1 Pseudomonas sp. 13B_3.2_Bac1 | reverse complement strand
CCCCCCCCCCCCCCCCCCCCCGCGCCCCCCCCCCCCCCCCCCCCCACAGGGGGGAATGTATTTCTTCAGATGAGGACGATTTCGTAGGGCAAGCGCATCCGCTCGAGGATTACGCGTGGCAGCAGCGGCGCGATGCCGATCGCCGGCTCACCCTTGAGCTGGCTGGCGTAGGCGTGGGTGGCGTGGCTTTTGCGCGCCACAGTCCAGGTGTCGAGTCGCAGTTTGCGCGCGCGTTCCCAGGGGATCAGGTTCTGATCGCGTTCCGGCCAGTGCCAGGCCCAGACTGGTACGTCATGGAAGGTCGCGCCGACTTGCGCTGCCGCTTTGGCACTGGCGCGGCCAACCGCTTCGTGGTCGTCAGTGCGATCGTCGCGCCAGGTGCTGAACACCACGTCGCCGGGACGCAGGTAGCGGGCGATGAAGTCGGTGAGGTCGGCCTCGCGGTCGAGCAGGGCGTTATCGGTAAACCCGCCGCGTACCCATTTCAGGCTGTGCATCGGCAAGCCGAGACGGCGCAGGGCCTCGACGCTTTCCTGGGGACGGAACACGCTCAGGCGTTTTTCCGACCATTGCCGCGAGCCGGGATGACTGGCGCTGCCGTCGGTGATCGACAGCAATTGCAGCGGATGGCCGAGGCTGGAGAGCAATTGCAGGAGCCCGCCGCAGGTCACCACTTCATCACCCGGATGCGGGGCGACGACGACGGCTCGGGCACCGGGGGGTACCAGACTGTGGGTATTGATGACGGGAATGTTGTCGAGCTGCGGGGCACTGTTCCATATCTGCGCCGGCAGCGGGTTTTCGCTGAGGAATAACGGTTTCATGGGTGTTACGTCCTTGTCGTCTCTGGCCCTCAGTCGTATCTGCACCGTGGAAAAGCAGGCGCGCTCGACCCGTGAAGGCGGATGGATTGCCGTGCGACGCTCCGAACCCTGGATTGCCGCGCAGCAGAGTATTGCTCATGCCAGCCGATTCGTCGCGTCACAGATCAATCTGATCCGCTTTTTTTTGTCCAAGCTGTACCAGATTTCGCAGATAGTCACCAAATCCACCCCGTGCGCGACTGTCCAGACGGGCGCTGGTGCGCACTTGCGGGCGATGGCTCCAGGCGATGTCGGCACCGCACCGCTCCAGTCGCCGCACCAGTTGCACGTCCTCGTCGCAGGCCAGCGGCGGGAAGCCGCCCGCCCAGCGATAGGCGTCGGCACTGACCCCGAGGTTGGCGCCGTGGATGTGCCGGTGCCCGTCACGGGCCTGATAGTGACTGTGATAGCGGATTTGCGCGGCTTCGTCGAACGACTGATCCCAGTGTTCGACGGTCACCGTACCGCACACCGCGTCGGCACCCAGCCCGAGCTGCGCCACCAGCCAGTCATCGGCCACCCGGCTGTCGGCGTCGGAGCAGGAGATCCAGCGCGCGCCGCGTTCCAGCAGGATCTGCGCGCCGGCGGCCCGGGCCTGGCCGACATTGCGTGCGTCGATGTGCAGGCTCAGCACCGGAAAACCGCTGACGATCTGCGCCGAGCGGTCGGTGCAGCTGTCGAGCACCACCAGCACTTCGACCGGTTCGCCGGCCAGCAGCCCGTGCTTACTGGCGCGCAGCGCTGCGCTCAGGCATTGCTCAAGCAGGTCTTCCTCGTTATGCGCCGGAATCAGAATACCGATCATCGCAGGCCCTCCAGTGCGGCCACCGAGCGCGGCTCGCGGCTCCAGACTTCAAGGATGAAATCCGCTTCCTGATGCAGCGCCAGACGCGGCAGCGGCAGTTGCTCGTGGATCAGGTCATGCACCTGACGGGCATTGAGCGGGCAGCCGTCGATGGGCGGGCGCCAGTGGCAGGCCAGCAATTGTCCGTCAGCCGCCAGGGATTCACTGATGCGCCGGATCACTTCTGTCAGATCCTGGGCATCGAGGTAGTAGCCGATTTCGCTAAATACAATCAGGTCGAATTTTTCTTCCGGCCAGTCGCCGGGCAGGCGACTTTGGCGCACCTCGGCGTGGTCAAAAAGGCTCAATCGGGTACGCGCCAGATTCACCGCCGCACTGGCGGTGTCGCAACACAGCAGACGGTCACAGCGGCCAGCGAGTTCGGCGCTGAGTTCGCCATTGGCGCAACCGGGTTCGAAGATCGCCCGATAATGTGCGCGGGGCAGGGCCGCGAGGGTGATCGCGCGTTTGCGCTGTTCGTACCAGCGCTCGCGGAACGCCCAGGGATCATCGTTGGCGCTGAACAGACCTTCGAAGTAACGATCATCGACGCTCATAGGAACACCACTTCAAACGGTTGCAGCAGACGATCCAGCACGTACGGCGCCAACACCGGTTGCAGCCCGGCTTGCGGGTCGCCTTCCAACTGGCTGGCGAACGCATGCACCGCGTGGCGTTTGCGCGCCACTTGCTCGGCGGACAACAGAATCTTGCGCGCGCGCTGCCACGGCACCGAGGCGTCTTCGGGGGAGGCCCAGTGCCAGGTCCATACCGGCAATTCGTGGCAGGTGGCGCCGACCCGTCGTGCAGCTTCGATACTGGCGCGACCGGCGGCTTCGTGATCGCAGTGGCCGTCCTCGCACCAGGTGCTGAACACCACGTCGCCGGGGCGCAGGTGGCGTTCGATGAACGCGACCAGCGACGACTCATCAGCGGCGACCTGGCTATCGGTGAAACCGCCGCGCAGCCATTTCATCCTGTGCAGCGGCACGCCGAGGCGGCGCAGGGCTTCGGCCGATTCCTGCGGCCGTACCACGCTCAGGCGTTCCACCGGCCAGCGCTCGGAACCGGGATGACTGGCGCTGCCATCCGTGACCGAGATCAGTTGCAACTGACGCCCGGCGGCGGCCAGCAACTGCAACAGGCCGCCGCAGCCAAGCACTTCGTCATCCGGGTGCGGGGCGACTATCACCGCCCGCGCGCCCGGAGGCACAAGACTGAGGACATCGACGCTGTCCAGCGCCGCCAGGTGCCGGGAGTGTTGCCATTGCAGCAGGGAAGTACCCTGGTGGCCGATGATCGGATCGGGTTTGTTCGCGGCATTCATAGCGTCCAGGCCTCCTCGGGGTGTTCGGCCAGCGACTGGCCAAGGGCCGCCAGATCACGCTCGGCATGGCTCTGGCGCAGGAACACCGGCAGATCGGCGCTCAACCGGGCGAAGTGCCGATCCTTGCAGAACGGAGCGGCACCCAGCGCCCGACCGGTCTCGCGCATCACTTGTTCAGCCGATTGCTCGACCACGGCGCGAGCACGCCGGGCCAACAGTTCGGCATCGGCTTCGGGATGCGCATCGATGTGCAGCGCACTGAAACGCAGCACATTGGCCGCTGCGTACAGCGCCGAATCGACCGCGCCGAGGTGGGCAAGGGCGTGCGGCTCCTGACGTTGCGCGCAGTGTTTACGCAGCGCCTCGGCGATCTCCCTTGCCGCGCCGTACCAGCACGCAGCGATGCCGATCCCGCCTTGCCAGAAGCCCGGACGATTCAGGTAGTCGCCGGGGTTACCGATGGCTTGGGCTTCGGCAGCGTCGAACAGCACTTCGACGCTGCCGGTGGCGCCCATGCCGACCGCTTGCCAGCCCTGATCGGTAATCCTCACCCCCGGTTGATCGAGCGCCACGGCGACCAGTTGCTGACGATCCTCGGCGTCCCACGCGGTGAGCAATGCATGGCTGAGCACCGCCGCGCCAGAACACCATGCCTTGCGCCCGTCGAGGCGCACCATGTGCCCGGCCGGTCGCACCTGCACCCGCGCCTGCGGTGGTTCAGCCGCCCACATGCCCCAAGTGCTGCCCGGGGTGGGCGAGCCACCGAGCTGTTCGATGATCGCCAGTGCGTCGGTGTGGCCTTCATAGAGTTTGCACAAGCCCAGATCATGTCCGCCGACTTCAGCCAGACGCTGAAAACGCTCCAGCGTGCGGCCGCTGCCCGGTAACGGCAACCGATCCAGACCGGCCTCGACCAACGCCCGCAGGCAGTGGCCGAGGGCGGCGGTGTCGGGATAATCAGGCGGGCGGCGCGCCAGATAATGTTGCAGGTCCATATCAGTCTTCTTCTTCGCGTTGCAATTCGAACAGCAGCAACGAGCGGCCGGTGACCGAATATTCATGGCCGAACTCGAAGCGTTCCTGACCGCGAACCGCCGGTTGATTGGTGTCGACCATGCAGGTCCAGAAACTGCCTTCCGGCACTTCCGGCAGACTGAAATTGACGATGTCGTGATGGGCGTTGACCACCAGCAGCAACGTTGCGTCGGCACCTTTGCGGCGAATCCCGGTTTCCTGTGCGCGACCGTCGAGGAGCATGCCCAGGCAGCGGTTGTGCGCGTCGTGCCAGTGTTCGGTGGTCATCTCGGTGCCATCCGGCGCGAGCCAGGTGACGTCCTTGACGCCGATGTCCTCGTTGTACTCGCCGACCAGGAAACGCCCACGGCGCAGGATCGGATAGGCCATACGCAGCTTGATCAGGCGTTTGACGAATTTGAGCAGCGCCTTGCCGTCCTCGCTGAGATCCCAGTTAACCCAGCCGATCTCGCTGTCCTGGCAATAGGCGTTGTTGTTGCCGTCCTGCGTGCGGGCGAATTCATCGCCGGCGACGATCATCGGCGTGCCTTGCGACAGGAGCAGCGTGGCAAAGAAGTTGCGCATCTGCCGGTGGCGCAGTGCGTTGATCTCTGGATCGTCGGTCGGGCCTTCGACGCCGTGGTTCCACGACAGGTTGTTGTTGCTGCCGTCCTGGTTGTTTTCGTCGTTGGCCTCGTTGTGCTTGTCGTTGTACGACACCAGATCGTTGAGGGTGAAACCGTCGTGGGCGGTGATGAAATTGACCGACGAGTATGGCCGCCGTCCACGCTGATTGAACATCTCGCCGGACGCGGTCATGCGGCTGGCGAAGTCGGCAACCTGGCCGTCATCGCCTTTCCAGAACGCGCGCACGGTGTCGCGGAATTTGTCGTTCCATTCGACCCAGCCCGGCGGGAAGTTGCCGACCTGATAGCCACCGGGGCCGCAGTCCCAAGGCTCGGCGATCATTTTCACCTGACGCAGCACCGGGTCCTGACGGCAGGCGACGAGGAAGCTGTGACGCTCGTCGAAACCGTCGTGATAGCGCCCGAGAATGGTCGCCAGATCGAAGCGGAAACCGTCGACGTGCATCTCGCTGGCCCAGTAGCGCAGCGAGTCGGTGACCATCTGCAGCACACACGGGTGACTGAGGTCGAGGGTGTTGCCGGTGCCGGAATCGTTGATGTAGAAGCGCTTGTCGTCCGGCATCAGTCGGTAGTAAGAGGCGTTGTCGATGCCGCGCATCGACAGGGTCGGGCCTTGCTCGTTGCCCTCGGCGGTGTGGTTGTAGACCACGTCGAGGATCACTTCCAGATTGGCCTCGTGCAGGTGCGCGACCATCTCCTTGAATTCGGCGATCTTGCCGCTGGCCAGGTAACGCGGATCCGGGGCGAAGAAGGCGATGCTGTTGTAGCCCCAGTAGTTGGTCATGCCCTTTTGCAGCAGGTGCTGGTCGTTGACGAAGGCATGGATCGGCAGCAATTCCACACTCGATACGCCGAGTTTGCGGATGTGCTCAAGCACGTCATCGACCATCAACCCGGCAAATGTACCGCGCACATTCTCTGGCACCGAGGGGTGACGCATGCTGATGCCGCGGACGTGGGTTTCGTAAATGATCGTCTTGTCCCACGGCACGCTGACCCGATGGTCGTTGCCCCAGGTGTGCGCCGGGTCGATGACCTTGCACTTGGGCACGAACGGCGCGCTGTCGCGTTCATCGAAGCTGAGGTCGGCCTCGGGGTGGCCGATGGTGTAGCCGAACAACGCCTCGGACCATTTCAACTGGCCGACCAATTGTTTGGCGTAAGGGTCGATCAGCAGTTTGTTGTGGTTGAAGCGATGACCATTGGCCGGGTCATACGGGCCATAGACGCGGTAGCCGTAGATCAGCCCCGGATGGGCGTCGGGCAGATAGCCGTGGAAAATTTCGTCGGTGTATTCCGGCAGTTCGATACGTTCGAGTTCGACTTCACCGGCATCGTCGAAGATGCACAGTTCGACCTTGGTGGCGTTGGCGGAAAACAGCGCAAAGTTCACCCCCAGACCATCCCAGGTTGCGCCGAGCGGGAAGGGCAGGCCTTCACGGATTCTCGATGGCTCAGCGTGCGCTGCGGGCTCGGCCTTTTTTTTTGGACTGGACATGATTGCTCCTGCAAAACGGGGAAATTCTCGGCTGATACAAAACCTTGTAGGAGTGAGCCTGCTCGCGATAGCGGTCGGACATTCGATCTCGATTTCGCCTGATACATCGCTATCGCGAGCAGGCTCACTCCTACAGGGAGGTTGTGTGTTTCTTGAGGACGAGTTGGCCCTCGGTGGCGAGCGAACTCGCCACACGGTGATTCAGTTCAATATTCCGGGTGGGTCAGTTGGCCGGGGGCTTGCGTGGGACGCGCGGCTTTTTCTCGGCGGGCTTTTCACCCGGCGGTACGACTTTGGCGGCGCTCGCCGGTTTGGCTTTGGCCGCCGCCGGAGGCTTCGGCTTGGCCGCCGGGGCCTTGCTGTCGGGGCCTTTGCCGGCGGCTTTGCTGCCAGCGGCTTTGGGCGACTTCTTCGGCGCCAGAGCCTCGGCTTCGGCCAGTTTGCGCGCCATTTCCCAATGACGCGCTTCATGACCTTCAGGTTTGCCCTCGGATTCCCAGATCTGATAGGCAAACTCGCGGATGCGTTTATCGTCGGTACTCATCGCAATGCTCCTGAACTGAACTCGTCGTTACGTAAAGAGTTGGATAAACAGATTGACCGGGAAATCCCCCAGCGCGGCGCTGACGTTCAGCTCCCTGTTTTTTGTGACTGCGCGGCTGTGAAAAAGTCCCTTCAGGTTTGTGTCAGAGGCGGCGAACGGTAAAACCACTCGCGTATCGCCCCAGCGCAGCGCATCCACCTGCGGCACGGCACTGTTTTCCAGCAACGTCGCGCAGCGGATCGGCACGATCACGATGGCGTAGTCGCCCTCGTGCTCACGGGCGAATGCGAGCACGTTGTGCGCCTGCTCGCCCAGCACCTCCAGGGCCTGATAGGTGCCCCGGCGAAACAGCTCGGCGTGTGCGGCGCGCAGGTTCAACACCTGGGCGATCAACGCTTGCTTGATGCGCCCGTCACGCCAGTTCGCCAGCAGTTCCTCAAGCGGCGCGTGTCCGTCCAGGGCCTGCTCGCGCGCGGCGTAATCCACCGGCCGGCGGTTGTCCGGATCGACCAGACTGAAGTCCCAGAACTCGTTGCCCTGATACAGATCCGGCACCCCCGGCACGGTCATGCGCAGCAAGGTTTGCGCCAGACTGTTGAGGGCGCCGGCCGCAGCAATGCTGTTGACCGTCTTGCTCAGCGCGGCGCGCAGCAGCTCGCCTTCTGCACCGGTGAGCAGTCGTTGGGTGAACGTCTGCGCTGCGTTTTCGTAGGCCTCGTTGGGCGCACTCCAGCTGCTTTGCAGCTTGGCTTCGCGCAGGGCTTTCTGTTGCCACTGCCAGATGCGCTCGGCGTACTCGCTGAAACCTGACTGATCGTCGTCACGCAATTGCAGCGGCCAACTGCCCAGCAGCGCCTGATAAAGGATCAGTTCATCGCCGGACGACGGCACCTGATCATCGTCGCGCAACGGCCGGGCGAGGGCGCGCCACAACTCGACCTGCTCGGCGTACCAGTGGCTGCGTTCGCTGAGAATCGCCAGGCGGGCGCGGGTGTCCTCGCCGCGTTTGTGATCGTGGGTCGCAGTGGCCAGCAGGTTGTCGGGGAACGCCGCCAGCCGTTGCTGATTGACCGCATGGAAGTCGCTGACCGGTGCGCTGAACTGCTCGGTGTTGTAGCCGACGTCATTGCGCGACAGCAGCACCGCCGAGCGATACAGCGCGGTGTCTTCCACGGCTTTGGCCGCTGCCGGCGAAGTCAGTTGCTGGAAACGTACGCAGGCATGCTTGAGGATCTTGCGCGAGCGCCCGCGCGGCTTGTGCCGCCAGGGCGTGCCACCGAGCCAGGCCGCCACGCAGTCGAGCACCGGCCAGTCGCCTTCGCCCAGCGTCTGCCGCGCGCCGTCCATGGCTTGCTGGAAGAACTGTTCATCCTGCGCCGAGCGACCGAGCGCGCTGATGTAAGTGCGATACACCGGGAAATGCACGATCAGCGCCTGCAACACCCGACGGATCGCGCCGAGGGTCAGGTCACGTGTCATCAAATCGTCGCGCGCCACTTGCAGCAGCGCCTGGGCAACGCTTTCGCAGTCGCTGGCCAGCGAGCCGTTGAGGATCTGCTGGCGTGCCAGTTGCGCTTCTTCGATAAATGCCGCCGGGCGCTCGGTGCGCCGTTGCCATAGATCGCCGAGCACGTATTCACCATCGGGATCATGTTGCAGCAACGACAGTTGATTCATGAACTCGTAACCCGTGCTGCCATCCACCGCCCAGTCGGTGCGCAGGGTTTCGCCGGCGCCGAGAATCTTCTCGACGTAGATCGGCAAGTGCCGGCCCGGCGCGAGAAAGTCGAGGCGCCGCCGCAGTTTTCGGCAGTAGCCACGCGGATCGGCGAGGCCGTCGATGTGGTCGATGCGCAAACCGTCGACCAGCCCCTCGCTAATCAGCTGGAAGATCTTGCCGTGGGTCGCTTCGAACACGGCCGGGCGTTCGACGCGCAGGCCGCCGAGTTCGTTGATGTCGAAAAAGCGCCGCCAGTTGATGTCATCCGCTGCGGTGCGCCAACTGGCGAGACGGTAGCTTTGGCGCTCAAGCAGCTGGTGCAGCTTGTCGAAGCCTTCTGCGGTGGTGGAGTCGTAATGCGCGAGACTTTCCTCGATCGCGGCGAGGATCTGCGGATCGCTCGCCAGCGCTTTCAGTTCTTCCTTGAGCGGCATCGCCAACGCATGAGCGTCGGTCTGGTAGCTGAGGGTACTGAAACGATCGGCCAGGGATTTCAGCGCCTCGACTGGTTTTAACAGCTCGCCGTAGTCATTCGGGCAGATCGGGAAGTGGTGGTCGTAATGCTCGACGTGGAAGCGTCCTTGCTGCGCCTCGAAGTGCAGTTTCAGCGTGCCTTCCTGCAGGGCGATGCCGTAATCGCTGCCAAGAAACGGCAGCAGCAACTGGCCTTCCATCAACGGGTCCGGCGAGTGCCATTGGATGTCGAAGAACTCGCCGTAAGGACTCAGTCGGCCCCATTCCAGCAGATCGAGCCACCACGGGTTATCGCTGCCGCCGACGGCCATGTGGTTGGAGACGATGTCGAGGATCAGCCCCATGTTGTGTTCGCGCAGGGTGCTGACCAGACGCCGCAGCGCCGGCTCGCCGCCGAGCTCCGGGTTGACTTGCGTCGGGTCGACCACGTCGTAGCCGTGCATCGAACCGGCGCGGGCCGCGAGCAGCGGCGAGGCATAAACGTGGCTGATGCCGAGGCGGGCAAAGTACGGCACCAGCGGCACTGCCTGTTCCAGGGTGAAGCCCTTGTGAAATTGCAGGCGCAGGGTCGCGCGCAGTGGCTGGATGAGCGTCTGGTTCATTGGTCACGCTCGGCAGCTTGCAGGCGGGCGCACGCCAGCAGTTCCAGACGCCGCGCAGCATCGACGCCATCGAGCAACGCTTCGCTGTTGCCGGGCAGGCGCCGCGACCAGTTCGGGTGGCTGTCGATGGTGCCGGGCAGGTTGGCCTGTTCGTCGATGCCCAGCGCGTCCTCCAGTGGCAGCAGCACCAGCGGCGCGCGGGTATGACCGAGGAAGCGCACGCTGGCATCCACCACTTGATCGGCTTCGTGGGACTCTTCGCGAAAGTTCTGCGGGTCCTGACTCAGCGCACCGCGCAGGCCTTCGCGTTCACGCTGACGATGACGGCGCCATTCGATTTCACCGTTGGCATCGACGAAGCCCAAACGCGAGTTCCAGTCGATGTCGCGGCCATGCCACCAGCCGTTGAGCGTCGGCAGGTCGTGGGTCGTGGTGGTCGCCAGGGCATTATCCGGCCAGTCGAGAATCGGTTTGAAACGGGTGTTGTCCTGTTCGAACAGCAGCACACGCATGCCGAGTATCGAGCGCGCACTGAGTTTTTCCCGCAGGCCGTCGGGCACGGTGCCGAGGTCTTCACCGAGGACAATGGCCTGGTGCCGATGGGATTCGAGGGTCAGCAGCCGCAACAGATCGTCCACCGGGTAATACAGGTAGGCACCGTCAGCCGGCGCCGCGCCGTTGGGGATCACCCACAGGCGTTGCAGGCCCATCACATGGTCGATGCGCAGCCCGCCGGCATGGGCGAAGTTGGCGCGCAACATGTCGATGAAAGCGCGAAAGCCGTTGCGAATCAGGCCTTCGGGGGAGAACGCGGAAATCCCCCAACCCTGACCGGAGCGGTTGAGAATATCCGGCGGCGCACCGACGGTGAGCGAGGCAAGCAGTTCGTCCTGAAAGCTCCACGCCTGGCTGCCAGCGCCGTCGGCACCGACTGCCAGATCAGCGATCAGGCCGATGCGCATGCCGGCGCCGCGCGCAGCGGTTTGTGCACGCTCCAGGCAACGATGGATCAGCCATTGGCAAAAGGCGAAGTAGCCGATGCGCTCGGCGTATTCTTCGGCAAACGCTTCGAGGGCGGCGCCACGCGGTTCGTGCCAGTGCTCCGGCCACTGCCGCCAGTCGAGGCTTTCGCCACGGTCGGCACGCATTTCCTGAATGGCTTCGAAGCGGCAGTGATTTTCCAGCGCTTCACCACCGGCATGGCGGAAACTGGCGAAGTCGGCATGCAACGGATGCTCGCCCGCGACAAAACCGTCGTACAAGGCTTGCAGCAATTTGTACTTGGCATCGGCGGCGGCAGGCCAATCGATCAGTTTGAGGTCTTCCAGTTGCCTGAATTGCTCGGCCAGACCGCTGGCGTCGATCGCATCGCGCAACGCCCGTTCGCCAAGTATCGCGCCCGGTGCGGCATACAGGGAATTGAGGAACAGCCGGCTGGACGGCGAATAGGGGCTGTAGCGCCCGGTATCGGCGCTGAACATCGCATGCAACGGACTGATCGCCAGCGCATCGGCGCCGCGTTCGCCGGCCACCCGGGCCAGCTCTTCCAATGCCTGGGTGTCGCCGAAACCGCCGTCGCCGGGGCGGCGCAGACCGTACAGTTGCGCGCTCAGGCCCCACACACGGGGGATCGGATTGTCCACCGCATCGCCAACGCTGAAGCAACGCTCCGGCGCCACGGCCAGGGTGAAATACTGATCGGCGATGTGCACCTGTTGATAGCCGACCGGGATCAGCCCCGGCAGCACGGCTTCGGCGTCGAGCTTGAGGTGCAGCCGCGAGCCGTCTTCCAGATGGATTTCGCACGGGGTTTCAGGTTCGAAGTAGCGGGCCAGATCAACGCCGACGCCAACGTCTGCGGTCAGCAGGGGGGGCAGGTGGCGATCCTGCTGCACCTGTTGCAGTTGCAACAGGCTGGCGTCGATTTCCTGGGCGGTATTGGCCGGATGGCCCAGGCCGGTGAGGACATTGCGCAGTACTGCCGGGGCGACTTTCTGCGGACGGCCGTTGGCGTCGATCCAGTCGACGGCAAGGCCGGCGCGGCTTGCGAGTATTTCCAGTTGCGCATCGCTCATAGGCGCTCTCCATCCAGAGGTTGCAAGGGGGTTGCGGCCGTGAGGCTGACAAGCGCGCAATACGGGGCGAGGATGCCCGGTTCCGACAGATCGTCTGCAGGCGGCTGCTGAAACAACCACACGGCGTCGGTCTGTGCAGGGTTGACCACTGGCGTATCGCTGAGGTTCAGGTCAATTCGCAGCTGACTGCCATCGCCCAGGCGCCAGCGCGCAGTGACCGCGCCGAAGCCGAGCATGTGCGCGCCCAGCGCCTGGGTGCCGGACAGATTGGGAATGATGTAGCGGTGGCGCAATTGCAGCAGTTGCCGGTACAGCGCGAGGGTTTCCTGCTGTTTTGCGGTGCCGCTGCCAATCAGTCGGGGCTGCGAGGCGTGGAAGGTCTCCTCGGCATTCGGGTCGGGAATCTGCTCGCGTTTATGCGGATCGGTAAACGCGGCGAACCCGGAAAACTCGTTGCGACGTCCTTCGCGCACCAATTCGGCGAGTTCGCCGTGGTGGCTGGTGAAGAACAGAAACGGTTGCTCGGCGGCGTATTCATCGCCCATGAACATCAGCGGGATCATCGGCGACAGCAGCAACAGTACCGTGGCAGCCCGCAGTGCCCGTGGATCGGCGAGGTGATGCAGGCGCTCACCGAAGGCACGGTTGCCAATCTGGTCGTGATTCTGCAGGAACAGCACGAAAGCGGTGGAAGGCAGGTGTTCGCTCGGTTCGCCCCGGGGTTCGCCGTGGCGGGTGATATGGCCCTGGAACACGAAACCCTGGCTCAGACAGCGCGTCAGTTGTTCCGTAGGTTGCAGCGCGTAGTCGGCGTAATAGGCGTCGGTTTCGCCGGTCAGCAGCACATGCAAGGCGTTGTGGCCGTCATCGTTCCATTGCGCGTCGTAGTCGTATTCGAGCAGGCTCGACTGGTTGAGCTCGTTCTCCACGGTCAGCCAGACGTGGCGAGCCGGATCAGTCTGCTGACGAATACGCTGGGCGAGTTCGGGCAGGAAGTCCGGACTTTCTATCGCATGCACCGCGTCCAGACGCAGGCCATCGAAGCGATATTCAAACAGCCACATCAGCGCGTTTTCGATGAAGAACTCGCGAACTTCATCACGGCGAAAATCGATTGCCGCGCCCCACGGGGTCTGTTTGTCTTCGCGGAAAAAGCCCTTGGCGTAGCGGCCAAGGAAATTGCCGTCGGGGCCGAAGTGGTTGTAGACCACGTCGAGAATCACCGCCAGACCATGGCCATGAGCGCTGTCGATCAGGTGCTTGAGCTGTTCCGGGGTGCCATAGGAGGCTTGCGGAACGAAGGGCAGCACGCCGTCGTAGCCCCAGTTGCGGGTGCCGGGGAATTGCGCCAGCGGCATCAATTCGATGGCGGTGATGCCCAGTTCGGCGAGGCGCGCCAGATGCTGTTCGACTTCGGCAAAGCCGCCGAGTGCACCGACGTGCAACTCGTAAATCACCGCTTCGCTCCACGGCCGACCATGCCAGGTGGTGTGGCGCCATTGATAAGCCAGCGGATCGACCACCACGCTGTAGCCGTCAATGTCGCCGTCCTGAGCACGGGAGGCCGGGTCGGGCACCTCCAGTTCGCCATCGATGTTGAAGCGGTAACGGGTGCCCGCCGGGCACCGGGTCTTGATCACGAACCATCCATCGGCCTGCGGTAACATCGGCAAGGACTGGCCATCTTCAAGTTCGACACTGACGTAAAACGCATCCGGTGCCCACAGCGCAAACTGAGTGTGTTCGGCGTCCTGCATGATCGCGCCGTGGGGCCAGTTTTCTTGGGTCCGTAACGGCATCGTGAAAAGCTCCGTGAGTTATTTGTGGCCGGCTTTACCCAGCGCCTTGGCGACCAGTTGTTCGTAGAGCTCGGCATAGGGTTCGACCGCTTTGCACCAGTTGAACGGCGCGGCCATCGCCCGGCAGCGCATGGCATTGAGCAAGTCGGGGAAGGCGAATACCTTGAACGCGCGGCTCAGGGCTTCGCGGTAGCTCTCGACAGTGGATTCGTCGAAGAGGAAACCGGTGACGCCGTTTTCGATGGTGTCGGCCAGGCCGCCAGTGTTGCGCGCCACCGGCAGCGAGCCGAAACGCTGGGCGTACATCTGGCTCAGGCCGCAGGGCTCATAACGCGACGGCATCAGCAGGAAATCACTGCCGGCGAACATGCGCCGGGCATCGGTCTCATTGAAGCCGATGCGCACGCCGATCTGCCCGGGAAAGCGCAGCGCCAGCTCGCGCATGGCCTGTTCTTCTTCCGGCTCGCCACGGCCGATGATCGCGATCTGGCCGCCGTTCTGCACGATGTACTCGGAGACTGCCTGGGTCAGGTCCAGGCCTTTCTGATAAACCAGACGCGAGACCACGGCAAACAGGGGGCCGCTGGAATCTTTCAAGCCAAACAGTTCACGCACATGGGCGGCGTTGACGGCTTTGCCTTCCCAGTCGCCGATGGCGAACGGCGCAAACAGGTGCGGATCAGTGGCCGCGTCCCAACTCTCGTCGATGCCGTTGGGAATGCCGCTGAGCAAGCCTTGCTGGGTCTTGGCGGCGAGAAAGCCGTCGAGACCGCAGCCGAAATCCGGGGTGGTGATTTCCTGCGCATACGTCGCGCTGACCGTGGTGATGTGGCTCGAATAGGCCATGCCGGCCTTGAGGAACGACATTTTGCCGTAGAACTCCATGCCTTCCTGTTGCAGGGCATGGGTCGGGATGCCGAGTTCCGGGCACGAGCCGAGGCTGGTCACGCCTTGATAAGCCAGGTTGTGAATGGTAAACAAGGTCGGCGTGCGCTGCCCGCGCCAGTGCATATAAGCAGGGGCCAGGCCGGCCGGCCAGTCGTGGGCGTGCACCAGATCCGGGCACCAGTGAATTTGTGCGAGGTTGGCGGCGATGTCGGCAGCGGCCAGGCCCAGGCGGGCGAAACGAATATGGTTGTCCGGCCAGTCGCGGCCGTTGTTGGCACCGTACGGCGAGCCTTCACGCTCATACAGTTCGGGGCAGATCAGCACGTAGATCACCAGCCCGTCCGGCATGTCCATGCGCCCGATCTTGCACGGAGGCAATGCGGCATGGCCGCCAAGTTCGCCGATGATATGGATCGGGTTCTCGCTGTGCATCACCTGCGGATAACCGGGGATCAACACGCGCACATCGTGCAGGTGCGCCATGGCGCGGGGCAGGGCGGCGGAGACGTCACCCAGACCACCGGTCTTCACCAGATCGGCGATTTCCGAGGTCACGAACAACACTTTCTTCTTGTTGGGATTCTGGCTGGCGACCGGCGTCAGCGTTTTGGTGCCCGGGACGTTGATCGACCGGCTGCCGGGAAGACTCACCGTGCTCGATTCGCCAACCGACTGCTGAGCACGCTCTCCCTGAATATCCAATGCCGCACTGATCATATGAATCTCCCGTGTCGTTGATCTGATTCTTGTATCGAACAAGCTGTGGCCAAATCCTGTGGCCGGGCGCAAACGCGCCACGCATCGGTGAGCAAACGCTACCCAACACGCGCAAGCAGAATGGGTGGAGGGGGCGTTGCAAGGATTGCACCAGTCACGTTGCCCCTGTGTTGCAGATGACCAGCCGCTTCACGCAAAAGTTTCGACTTTTTTTGCGTGCAGTGACCGACTGGTCTAACCCCGCGAAAATCAGTCTAGGCCAGATCCTAGAGCGGGCGAGAGCAAATGGGTAAATTGTTCGACAATCGGTTTGCAGGCATTGAAAGACGTGGTGTGCAGGGCTGAACGCACCGACGAAGTGCAGGTTTTTTTCTATGGAAGGGCCAAAACGGTGACTGGTCGGTCACGTTTCTGTGCTAGCGGGGGAAGGAGGTTGCACTGTTGTGGTGCGGGCAGTTTGTTGATGTGTTGTCTATTAAGGCCTCTTCGCGAGCAAGCCCGCTCCCACAGTTGATTTGTGTACGACGCATTTCCAATGTGGGAGCGGGCTTGCTCGCGAAGGCGTCAGTCGGGCCGCCGCCATCCAGCACTGACGATCAATTCAACAGGCGCAGCGGGCTCCCCGCCGCCCAAGCCTGAATATCCTCGATCATCTGCGCAAAGAACTGTTCATAGTTCTGCCGACTCACATACCCCACATGCGGCGTGGCCAGCACATTCTCCAGTGTGCGAAACGGGTGCAGCTCAGGCAGCGGCTCCTGATCGAACACATCCAGCGCCGCCCCGGCGATCTTGTGTTTCTGCAATGCCTTGATCAGCGCCGCTTCATCGACGATCGGCCCGCGCGCGGTGTTGATCAGCAGCGCGGTGTTTTTCATCCAGTCCAGCGCCTGCGCATCGACCAACCCGCGGCTGCGCTCGCTGAGTACCAGGTGCACCGAGAGCACGTCGGCCTGCTCGAACAATTCCTGCTTGCTGACGTAGGTCACGCCGGCCTGCTGCGCGCGCTCGGCGGTGAGGTTTTCGCTCCAGGCAATCACGCGCATGCCGAACACCTGACCGAATTGCGCGACCTTCTGACCGATGCTGCCAAGACCGAGGATGCCCAGGGTCTTGCCATGCAAGTCGCCGCCCAGCCCTTGCTGCCAGCCACCGGCGCGCAAGGAGTTGGCTTCATTCACCAGGTTGCGCGTGGCGGCCATGATCAGTGCCCAGGTCAGTTCCGGTGCCGCATGCTTGTAGCTGTCGGTGCCGCAGACCTTGATGCCGAGGCCGGCGGCCGCCTGCATATCCAGCGCCGCGTTGCGCATGCCGCCGGTGACCAGTAGCTTGAGGTTCGGCAGGCGCTGCAGCAGATCCTGGTCGAAACGCGTGCGCTCGCGCATCACGCAGATCACCTGGTACTTGCCCAGTCGTTCGGCCAGCACGGCGTTGTCCGCCGGGTAGTCATGCACGAAGCTGACTTCGCCGATGCTGTCGAGCACCGACCAGTTGACCACACCCCGTGCCACGTCCTGCCAGTCATCAATCACTGCAATCTGCACCGCCATCAGCCTTACCTCATCAACGAACGGGATTGGAATTGTTCAGCCAGCCGAGCAAGGCCTGATGAAATTTTGCCGGTTCTTCCATCTGCGGCGCGTGGCCCAGGCCGGGGAATTCCACTAGCGTCGACTGTGGGATCCGCTTGGCGACCTGCTTGCCGAGCACGTCATAGTGACCGATTTTCGCCTTGACCTCGGGGGAAGCGAGATCCTTGCCAATGGCCGTGGTATCAGAGGTGCCGATCAGCAACAGGGTCGGCATCTTCAGGTCCTTGAACTCGTAGTACACCGGCTGGGTGAAAATCATGTCGTAGATCAGCGCCGAGTTCCACGCCACCCGGGTTTTCCCCGGGCCGTTGCTCAGGCCGGCGAGCATGTCGACCCAACGGTCGAATTCGGGTTTCCAGCGGCCGTCGTAATAGGTGGTGCGCTCATAGTCGCGAATGCCTTGGGCGGTGACTTTCAGTTCGCGCTGATACCACTGATCAACGGTGCGATAGGGCACGCCAAGGGCTTTCCAGTCTTCCAGACCGATCGGATTGACCAGCGCCAGTTGTTCGACCTGATCCGGGAACAGCAGCGCATAGCGCGTGGCGAGCATGCCGCCGGTGGAGTGGCCGAGCAGCGAGGCTTTCTGGATGCCGAGCGTCTTGAGCAGGCGATGAGTGTTGGTCGCCAGCTGCTGGAAACTGTATTGATAGTTGTCAGGTTTGCTGGAGGTGCAGAAGCCGATCTGATCCGGCGCGACGACCCGGTAACCGGCCTCGCTCAAGGCCTTGATCGAACTGTCCCAGGTGGCGGCGCAAAAGTTCTTGCCGTGCATCAGCACCACGGTGCGACCGTTGGCCTTGCCTTGGGCGGCAACGTCCATGTAGCCCATCTGCAGGGATTTGCCCTGTGACTCAAAGGCAAAGTGCTTGAGTGTGTAGGGGTATTGGAAACCTTGCAGTTCCGGTCCATAGGTCGGGGCGTCGTTCGGGGCGTTGTCGGGCGCCGCTTCGCCGGGCACGGCCGCCTGGGCCAATAGCGGCAGCGCTGCGCTGAGGAACAGGGCGGGCAGCCAGCGTGTGAGCGTGACGGACATAAGGGCAAACTCCATGGAAATCGACCGATGCTGGAACGCCCGGATTAGGGCGACGTTAACCACAGGCAACGCCGTGGCGTGAATGTTCAACCGAGCCAGCCCAGGGTCAGCATCGCCACCACGGCGTAGCGCGCAGCTTTGGCCAGCGTGACGATCAGCAGAAAGCGCCCGAGCGGTTCGCGCATGACGCCGGCGATCAGGGTCAGCGGATCGCCTATCACCGGTAGCCAACTCAGCAGCAGCGACCAATGTCCGTAGCGCTCATAATGTTTGCGCGCGGTGGCCATGTGTCTGGCGTTGACGGGAAACCAGCGTCGATTCTGAAAGCGTTCGAGGCCGCGTCCCAGCCACCAGTTGACCAGCGAACCGAGGACATTGCCCAGTGTCGCCACGCCCAGCAGGCCCCAGAGCCAGTACCGGTCACTGGCGATCAGACCAACCAGCAGCGCTTCGGATTGCAGCGGCAACAGCGTCGCAGCGCCGAACGCCGCCGCGAACAGCCCGACGTAACCGGCAGCCATCAGTGGCCCGGGTAATCCGCCACCACCACATCCGTGCCGTCCTTTTTCAGGCCGATCACTTGATAGGCATCGCTCATGCCGTCCATTTCCATGCCCGGTGACCCCATGGGCATACCCGGAGCGGCGATACCCAGCAGATCGTCGCGCTTGCTCAGGGCCAGCACTTGTTCAGCCGGCACATGGCCTTCGACGAACTTGCCGTTGATCAGCGCGGTATGGCACGAGCCGAGGCGCGGTGGCACGCCGTGTTGCTGCTTGAAGCTGCTCATGTCGCTTTCGACGTGATCTTCGACTTTGAAGCCGTTGGCTTCGAGATGGCTGATCCATTTCTTGCAGCAGCCGCAATTGGCGTCGCGATGCACTTCGATCGGGATCAGCTCGGCGGCCTGGGCCAGGGAGGAAAGGAGCAGGGCGCTGAGGGCGGCCAGTCGCAGGGAGGTTCGCATGGTGGGCTCTCGACAAGGATGACGGTCAAAAAGGAAAGTATTTTGACCGGATTATCCTGCCGGGCATCAACGGAGTGTTTCAAGTTGATACAAGGCAGGCTGGCAGGATGATCATGGATCAAGCCTGACAGCCTGCTGAGCGGGAGATTACAAATCTGTCAGGCGGAATGGAGACGCGCTCTGTGGCGAGGGAGCTTGCTCCCGCTCGGCTGCGTAGCAGTCGCCAATCGGCCAATTTCGGCTTCCTGTTTATTGCGCTGCCAGAGTTGGGGCCGCTTCGCGACCCAGCGGGAGCAAGCTCCCTCGCCACAATAGACTGGTAGCGGAATCAACGGACTTTGAACCGCCCCATGATCGCGCTCACCCGGTTGTTGGCTTCGAGCAACTGACGGGTATTGCGTTCGCTGGCCTGGCCGCTGTGCACCAGTTCTTCGACCATGTGGCGGATCTGTACCATGCTGCGGTTGATCTCTTCGGTCACCGCGCTTTGTTGTTCGGCAGCGGTGGCGATCTGGGTGCTGAGGCTGTTGATGTGGCTGACCGAACCGGCCATTTCATCCAGGCCCGAGTTGACCCGGGCCGTGGCGTCAGCGGCGGACTGGCAACTGGCCTGCGTGTTTTCCATGGCGGCGACCGACGAACTCACGCCCTGTGTCAGTCGGGTCAACATCTCGTTGATTTCCGAGGTGCTGGCCTGGGTGCGGGCGGCGAGGGCGCGGACTTCATCGGCCACTACGGCAAAGCCGCGACCCTGTTCACCGGCGCGCGCGGCTTCAATAGCAGCGTTGAGTGCCAGCAGGTTGGTCTGCCCGGCAATCGCGCCGATCACCCCGAGAATTTCGGTGATGCGCTGCGCGTCCTGCTGCATGTTTTCGACTTTCTGGGTGGCACTGGCCACCTCGTCGATCAAGGCCACCACACTGTTGGTCGCTTCCCCGACCACCACCCGCGAACGGTCGGCGTTTTCGTTGGCGCGCTGGGTGAACGCTGCGGTTTCAGCCGCGTTCTGCGCAACGCTTTCGGCGGTCGAGCTCATCTCGGTGATGGCGGTGACGGTCTGATCAGTCTCCGAAGCATGGCGCAGCAGGATCTGGCTGGTGTTGGCCGACGTACGCTGCAGGTCATCGAGGCTCGAGGCCATGGCGCCGGTGGCCTGCGTCACTTCACCAATCATGTTCTGCAGGTAGGCAATAAAGGTGTTGACCGAGTGGCCGATGGCGCCCAGTTCGTCTTCGGCGCGGATGGTGATGCGGCGGGTCAGGTCGGCATCGCCGCTGGACAGCGAGTCGATGTTGGCCTTGAGGGCTTTCATCCGCGAAACCAGTTGGCGGATCGCGTAGACCTGCAACAGCACCAGCAGGATCACCAGCGGAATCTGCAACAGGCTCAGGCTGCTGAGCACGTCGTCGCGCTGGGCGGTGAGCATCTTGGTCGGCAGGGCGGTGGCGAGGAACCACGGCGTGCCCTCGATCGGGCGCATGAAGAAGGTGCTGGCTTCACCGTTGTTGTCGAACTCGACGCGTTGCGCCTGCTCACGGTTCTGCAGGCCGGCCTTGACCTGACTGGCGAAGGTCGAGCTGGCGGCGAGTTCACTGATGTTCTTCAGCACGATCGGGCCGCTGATGCGCGAGCTGTTGCTGATGATCTTGCCGTCGGCCTCGACGATCAGCATTTCGGCGTTCAGGTCTTTTTCCTTGCGCGCCACCAGATCATTGAAGAAGCCCAGCGTCACGTCGATGGTCGATACGCCCCATGCCGCGCCGTTTTTCTGGATCGCCATGGCGCAGTTGGTGCGCGGTTCGGCGCTCGCATCATCCTTATAGGCCGCAGCCCAGGCGCACTGGCCGCGCGGGGTCTGCATGCCGCCCTTGTACCAGCTCTGGTCGTAGTAGTTGGGGGCGGCGTCGCTGTTCCAGAAAGTGTTGACCGCCAGTTTGCCCGAGGCGTCGCGGTGCCAGAAGGTGCTGAATTTGTTGCGCCCGGCCTCGCGCTGGCCCGGCAATGGCCAGATCCCGCCACCGAAAACTTTCTGCTCGCCGTATTGATCCACCAACCCCGGCAGCACCGTATCGATGGCCGCGCTGTCGAGCAGCGGAATGGTCTGGGTAATGCTGCGCTGCTGTGACTGCACTTTGTTCAACTCGCCCTGAATCTGTTCGGCGACTTCGGCGATGCGATTGAGCACTACCTGTTCTTCAGTCTGGCGAAGCTTGGGCGCGACCAGTTGGCTGATACCGACCACAGTCAGCACCGACAGCAGCAGGATGAACAGAACCAGAAACAGCGTGTAGCGAGCCTGAATGGTGCGGAATGCGGGCATGGATACCGGTCCTTGAGCTGCGATTTTTTATTGTGGGTCGAGGGAAAAACGGCGGGATTACACCAGCGTATCGTCGGCGAACGGCGAAGCTTTAGGTACTTTCGTGCAAGAAAGCGATGGGCTGACAGAAGGGCGTATCGACCTCGATACAAATGAATTCACCGGCACGTCAATCGGGGTGAAAAAGGAATCGGCAGCTATCGTCAAACTGCCATGAAGCCGCGTCACAGTGAACGTCTGGCGATTTGTATCTAGAATGTACAGAAATTGTAAGCGACCGCACTAAAAGGGTTGGTGCCATCACTGGGCCGGTAGATACTTCCCGGCATTCGAGTGGTCCAGCAAGGACATTTCATGGTTATTTCACAGGGAGTCTTCTCATGACGATCGGCATTGTCGGCGGCTGGGAGAGCAAGGCAGGGGTGCTGGTTCGCAATACAGGCGCGAAAAAGCAGGTGGCGCAGAGCGTCAAGGTGCAACAGATGCTGACCATGGTCGGCAACGATCCGAACGCGCTGAACACCGCTGAAATGGACAAGCAGGGCCTGCGCAAGAACATCAAGGGCTTCGATCCGGCGAACACCTCGGTCAAGCAACTGGGCAATCTGAGTGCATTCCTGCGTGGCCGCGGGCTGATTTCGGAGATCACGTCCTTTACGTTGATGAACGCCGGCGACAAGTTCGACCGGTTCGGCGTGACCAAAGACGTCGATGCCAAATTCAATGCGCTGGAGTATTTCGCCACCCAGCTCGACGCGATCCAGACCAATGGCCTCAATGGCAATGCGTACGGCAAGAACCTGATCCCCGAATACAAAAAGGCGATCTACGTGCTGCAGAACCTGAAAACCTACGGTGAAGGCAACGCGCCGAAGCCTGTGGACCAAGGCGTCAAAGCCAAGGCATAAGCCGATCAAAAACGGCCCACCCATACGCTGGGTGGGCCGTTTTCGTTTCTAGCCCTGAAACACTTCGCCGGTCTGCCGAATATGATCCTGCAAACGCTGCATGTGCGGGCAGTGCAACGTCAGCGTGGACGGCTGACAGCCGCGATGAAACAGCGCCAGCCAGCCTTCGCTGTGTTCATCGGGGACAATCCCGGTGAAGGCGAAACCTGCAGCCGCGAGTTTTTGCAGTGAGCTGGAAAACCCTTGGGCGAGTCTGAGCCGGATCGAAATCAGCCAGTGCGCTGGCAGTTGCACCACTTGCTTGAGCAAGCTGTCATCGAGCTCTTTGAGCACCATGTCATAACGCCCCAATGCGCGTTCGAAATGCACCCTCGGACCTTTCCACGGCACGGCTTTATCGCTGGTCCCGAAAGCTGATTCCAGATGCGACATCAATTCCCGGCAATCCTGCGGCCAGGCCAGTGCCGGCAGCGGGCGACGATAGCCGTCTATGGTGCGGTGGCCGACAACGATCGTCTCACGCCCCGGCCCGCCGAACGGAGAGGGTGCGTAGTCCGGCAACAGTCCAATGCTGTGGAACCCAAGACCGGCGGCCATGCGCTGTGTGTAGGGATGGTGCGTGACCTGTTTGATCGTGACGCCCTGGCAATCAAGCGCCTGTGCATGAATCAATAACTGCTGGCCCAACTGTGTGGCGATGTTTTGCCCGCGAGTGTCCGGGTGCACCACCGTCAGTGCCAGTTCCGCAAGAAAGCTTCTGCCAGACTGGCGAAACAACGTGGCGTGCCCGCAGATTTTCTCGTTCACCACCGCTACCAGCGAGTGCCAGCGGCCGTCGTTGTGGTTCTGGCTGATCATGCAGGGCAGATACACGTGCGGTTGAGGGTAATGATCGCCGTAGACTTCCTCGAACAGGCGACTGACGGCCGGTGCGTCAGCGATGCGGTAGCGTCGCAGGGTTACCGTGTCCATCATTCTCGCCTCGGGCGCGGGTTTTCATAATCGCGCCGGTCGACGACCCGCTGACGCTTGCCGGAACGTGGATGACAAGTCAGTTCATCGCCTGCACAAGCGATGACGTGCAGATCGAGCAACTGATCGTTGTGCAGAGTCCCGATCAGCGGGTATTGGTCGATCAGCGCACGGCGCAGTCTTGAGGTCGTCAGGGAAATGTCAGGCGTTAGCGTACCCGGCACCCAGCGCAGGCTCAGCAGGTCTTTTTTCCCGTGTTGTTCGATGACCAGTTGCCAGTTGTCGCTGGTGCCGACCCTTTGCACCAGATCGCCAATATCAGCCGTGTCCAGGCTCAGTACACCTACTCGAACGCGCTGGCTGCTCATGCTGCGCCCCATCAGGGCGAATTTGCGCATCGGGGTTCCGCTTGGTTCGCGCCAGCACGCCAGGTCGCCGACGGGGTAGCGGATCACCGGCATCAGGCGACGGGTGAGGTTGGTCACCACCAGCCTGCCGTTGCGGTTGCATTCTTCGATGACCTCACCGCTCACTTCATCGATGATCTCCAGCCGATTGTGCCGCTCCAGCATCCGGTGTTCGCCCAAGGCGCAATCGCGGGCACTGATGCCGATCAGCCCGGCATCGACGCTGGCGTAGCCGATGGAGGCGATACGCGCGTTCGGGAACACCCGATGGAGCAATTGCAGTTGCGCGGCGAACAGGCTTTCACCGCCGTAGAGCAGGGTTTCGACACCCTCCAGCACATGTGACTGACGCTCAAGCCAAGCGGCCAGTTTCAACAGTTGTGCCGGTATGCCAGCCAGCACATTGATCTGGTAGGCAACGATCGAGTCGACCAGTACCGCGCTGTCGACGGCTCCGGTGAAGGGAAACTCGCTGACGGCTGTCTCGACATGGGCCAGGGCGTCGTGGACGAATATGAAACTGGCATACAGATCACCGACGAAAAACAGGTTGGCAACCCGGTCCCCGGGGTTCAGTTGCGCCGTGAGGTGGCTGCCGAAATCGTGTACCAGGGTTTGCCATTCTGCGCGGGTAAATAGCGACAGTTTGCCCGCGCCAGTGGTGCCTCCGGTCTTGAAGATCAGCGCATCGTTCAGCGAGCCTGTCAGCACCGGCCATTGCTGCGGATTCTGGCTACCTAGCCAGTATTGCTCAGGGTCAATCTCGGGCAGTTCGCTCAAGGCGCTGATGGGCATTGCGACTGCCTTGAGGTGTTCGCGGTAATACGCGGAATGTCGGCGGACGTAGCCGAGCAAGTCGTTCAATTCAACGGTCGTGTTCATGGTTTTTTCTTATAAAAGTGGCGGGTGGCCGCGTGCAGGTCTCTGCTGTCAGCGGCGCGTATCAATCACTGTCGGCGTCTTGCCGCTGTGCCTGTTTCGAGCGAACTGCTCGATTGCACATTGCTCGACCTCCAGCGCGAGCAATCCGCTTTGCATCAGCGTGGTCAGCGTCAGGTAATTCTGCAGTTGTTGCCGAGCCTGTTCCGGTGCCAGCGGGCAGCGCAGGCGCATGCGTTCCAGGCCATCCGGGCCGTGATCGAGGACCAGTTGAAACGGCGCCTGCAGGTGCTGCGCCAGCGTCGCCAGCGAAATGAAGTCGGTGCCGATGCGCAGCAGCTTGCCGTGGCGTTGCAGCAGTTCAAAGCGCGGCGAAGTCAGGCCGCAGGCGCACGGGCCGGGGAGCCAGCGCCCGCTGTCACCGATGTCATAGCGCTGCACGGACTGGCCCTGACGTGCCCGAGTGGTCACCAGCAAACGCCCGGGTTCGCCATTACTGACTGGCGTGTCCTGATCGAAATCGACGATTTCCAGATGCTGAATCTCGCTCATCAGGTGAAACGCGCCATCTGTCGTGGCCTGGCAGGCATGGCCGATGGGGCCGGCATCGACGCTGCCGTAAATCGCCGAGCGGATCAGGCTCACACCGCAGCTCTGCAGCAATTCGCGGGTTGGCTCACTGAGGTGTTCGCCGCCGAGAAAGACTTTTTCGATGCCGCCATAGCGCCGCAATGTTTGCTGTTCGTTGAGGAACAGCCGGTGCAGGGTGGCGGGCATGCCGATCAGCACGGTGATCTGCTGTTGCTCGATCATCTGCGCGATCTCCCGGTAATCGTCATCCGCTGGCGCGCTCATTGGCCAGTGCCGGGCTTGCAGTTGCTCCAGCACCTTGGCAAAACTGGAGAAGCCGCCGTACAGCCCGCCGCTGAAGAACAGGTTCATCACGCGGTCCCGTGTCGGGGCCAGGCCGGCTGCCAGCAAGCCATCGGCGGCGGCACGCATCTGACGCTGGAAATCGTCGTAACTGAAACCCGAAAGCACGGGGGTGCCACTGCTGCCCCCGGAGCGAAAATACAGCTGCGCCTGCGGGTGCGGCGGTCGGTCGATGAACGTGTCCTTGTCCATGATCGGCACGCCGGCCAAGGGCGGTGGCGATGGCTGGCGATCCAGCGTGGCGTGGTGCGCCAGTGAGTTCGGCGTCAGGCTGACCGACACTCGGCGGCTCAGACGCTGCAAGGCGTAGACGCCGTCATGGGGTTCGCCGTCGTAGCCATCGTGGATGGCGGCGATCGGCACGATGCGGGTAACACCGGCGGCGATCAGTGTCTGCGAAAGCTCGGCGATCTGCGTCTCCGGGCACAGCAGGGCACAGCTTTGCAGCACGTTGCGCCACGGCAGCAACGTCGCGGTCAGCAGCTCGCGGGGCAGGGGCTTGAGCAACAGGCTGCGAAACAGCGCCGAAGGTTCGAGCTGGCGGTCATGGCTCCAGATCACGCGCCACCCCGGCGTGCTCCAGACCCGGCCGGTATGCCCGGCAAAACTCTGGGCCAGCCGCGCCATTGCCGTACAGGTGGTGATTTGCGAAGCCTCTTCAAGCGTCGGTGTGAGGGCCGGCCACTGCCCGGCGCGACGCTCGAACGCGACGGCCAGTTGTGCACCGATGTCGCTCAACACCGCTGCATCGTCACTGTCCACCAGCAACCATTGCGGGCTGGAGCAGGCTTGCTGATCGAGGCGGCAGACCTCATCGACGATGGCATCGAGTACGGCGGGCGAGACCGCGTCCGGGGTCAGATAGGCGAAGCTGATGCGGTGCCCCCAGTCGATCCAGCGACAGCCTGGCGGCACCTGTTGGCGAATGGCTTGCAGCGCGGTTTCGCCACCCCAGGCCGCGACGCCGTTGGCGTGCTTGCACAGTTGGCCGATTTGTCCGGTACTCGTCGGCAGGACTGCCACGTGACCGTTGAGTCGCCCGCTCGGGTCGCAGTCGAGAAACGCCTGGAGCAAGCGTGCGGTAAAGCCGCCGTCGCTGCTGCTGGGGCGCAGCCAGTTGACGTTACCGCTCAGCAGACTCTCGATCACCGCACAAAACGCCAGCAACGGCGCATTGGCGGGCGTGATGTGCACCACAAGGCCCAATGGGCTCCAGCGTTCGAAACGCGACTGGCGATAGTCGATGCGGCGCAGAGAGTCGGGTTGCAGGCCGAGCTCGCGATCAAGCTTGGTTTGCAGCGTGGCGGGCTGGCAGAAATCGATCAGGGCCTGGCGTTGTCCGGCATCAAGTGGCAGTTCCGGCTCTTCACGTTGCAGGCGTTTGGCGAATGCCTCGGCAGTTGCGAGCAGCGTGCTGATTTCAAGGGGTGTCTGCAGCCGATCGGGCAGCTCCAGGTGAAGTTGCTGCAAGGCGCTTTCGAGGTTGCAGTCGGTGTGCAGCTTTCCGTTGATCAAGTACATGTCAGTGCCTCCCCAGCAGTTCGGAAGCAGCCATGGCGCAGCTTCTGGCGGCTGCGGTGCCGGCGCGGCCATGCAGGTGGAACCAGTCGCTCGCCAGACCGCAACCGCAGCTTGTTCCAGGATGCAGCGTCGCCAGGTCGCTCATGACCACCGCGTGGGCCGGGCTTGAGGAAATGTAGGGTGAGACCAGACTCAACAGCCCGGATTGCCCATAGGGCAGAACTGAAAAGTCCACGGGGCTGCGCACGTAAACTTTCGCGTAGACCGGGACGTGAAAGCGATGATGGGCGCATTCGATGTAAGGCACCGCGTGTTCGACGGCGCCATAGCCGTCGCGACAGTCCCGGGTATTGATGCCCAGCTGTTGCTGGATGCGCGCGTACAACGCTTGCTTGGGGACTTCTTCGGCGGCACGGGTTTTCCAGCCACCGCCGAAAAATGCCAGGGAACCTGCCGGCAACTGCACATCCGCCACATCCGTGGCGCGCATGCGTTGCAGGGTCTCCCAGAGAAACGCCGGGAAGCCGAAAATACGCACCGGCAGGCCTTCTTCGGCAAATGCCTGCAGGGCCGCGATCACACCGAACAGATCAAACTGGTGACCGTCGCCGTTACGACGCAAGGCGTAAACCACCCGATTGGCGGGAGCAAAGCCGCACAGGAACTGATCGGTAAAGGACGTGCCCAGGGTGTTGTTCTGTTCTGGCTCGTAGCTCAGCAGCAAGTAGTTGCACGGTGCGTGCGGTGTTATCCAGCCGTACTGCGCGAATATCCGCTCGACCATGAACTGCGCTGCGCCGAGGCTGCGGGCGTCATAGCGCATGCGACTTTTCTGCCCGCTGGTGCCGGAAGAGGTCAGCTCCAGAGCGTCCGCGCCAGTCGGGCTGAGCAGCCTGTGTTGTTTGAAGAAATTGGCGAAAATCGGTGGCAGTTGCGACCAGTCGTCCAGCGTGTCGAGATCATCGACATCGATTGAGTGGGCGCTCAGCCAATGGCCGTAGCCAGGCGTATGGCGAGCGTGGAACCGGGTGATTTCGCTCATGGCCTGATTGAACAGACCCGTGGGAACGGAGTCGGGGCAATAGGGCTTCGGCAATGCGCAGAGCGCGTCGCCATGGGGGAATCGAGTCATCGAATATCCTTATTGATGTGCGTTGGGCGCCGCGGGTGTCGCAGGGTTGTGGCGCAGAAGACGGTAGAGCAGGGGCAGGCACAGCAGGCCGCCGAGGGCTGCCCACAGGCAGAAGGATTGCAGGTTGTCGCCGCCGCCAACGATGGCAATGAGCGAACCGCCGATGCCCATCACGGTAATCGACAGCATGCCGATCATGGCCGAGACCAGACCTTTGCCATCGGGGCTGGAGAACAGCGCCAGCCGGTACAGTGCGGCGTTACTCATGCCCAGCCCCAGCGCATACATGGCCAGACCGGCGACGGTCAGTGCCAGGGAAGTCGGACTCAGGGTCGCGCCGATCAGCGTCAGCAGTCCGAGACAGAATGGCCACAATGCCAGACCGATCACCCGAACCAGTGTGTGCCCGGCGAGCAATCGATCCAGCAGCAGATTGCCGACGATCACCGCCGAGAACACCGGGATCTGCCACACGCCGTATTCCAGCGCAGACAGCTCCAGCCGCTGCATGAGCAACACCGGCGCCAGACCGATCCAGGCTATCAATGGCAGGCTCATCAGGCCCAACGCCAGACTGCTGCCGACGAATCGGCGATTGCGCAGCAACGCGAAGTAACCCCGACGGATTTGCCTGAGCGAGAACGCCGCAGGGGCCTGTTGTTGGCCGTCGCGGCGCGTGACGCCGATCGTTTCCGGCATCCAGGCCAAGAGACCGAGCCAGACAACGGCACTGGCCGCTCCCAGACCGAGAAACATCTGCCGCCAGCTCAGCCATTCCAGCAGCAGGCTGCCGAGCAACGGACCAAGCAGCGGCGACAGCAGCGCCACATTGCCCAGCAGTGCCATGAGCCGCACCGCATCGGCTTCGCAGAATACTTCCTGCAGCGCCGGGTAGCTGACGGCGACGACGAATCCCAGGCCCATGCCTTGTATCAGACGCAGCACATTGAACGCTTCAATGCGCTGCGTCATGACCGCGGCGCTGCACGCCAGGCCAAACAGCGCACAGCCGAGCAATAGCGAGCGACGTCTGCCGTAACGATCAGAGAGCGGGCCGATCAGCCATTGCAGGCACACGCCGCCGATCAGATACAGATTGAACGCATTGGGTACGTGACGGGCATCGGCGTTGAACTCCTCAGTGACCGTCAACATGGCCGGCATGATCATGTCGCTGGCCATGTAGGTGAGCAGTTCAAAAGCGGTAATGGCCAGGCAGAATCCAACTGTCTGCACGGGCGCCATTACGATCAAGGTTCTCTGCATAAACATCCCTGTTCCAGTGAGCGAGAAAGTTTGCAGAGACTAGAGGCAGAGTCGTCGCAGCATCCAATGCTTTGCTGCGACATGAAATTTCAAATACTTACAGCGTATTTAAGTGAATCAATACGCGTGTTGAACCGCCGTGACTGGCCGGTCGGCGTGCCAATAAAAATGCCCGCTGGCGGGCGGGCATGGTTTGCTCTGAAAAGACTTTTACCGCTTCTCTTTCGGTGCTTTCAGACACACCGAGATGCGAACAATCCTGTTCTATCGATGGTAATAACCGGGACCTTCCTGGTAGCGATGGTGGTCGTCATGCCAGCCTCCGTGAGGGAAGAAGAAGCAGCCACTCAAGGTCAGGATGGCAAGGAGGGGAATCAGCCAGGTGATTCGACGGAACATTTCAAAATCCTCATGGTTACGCCGTCATGAAGCCAAAACTCTTCATCGGCTGTAACATGTGACCGCGTTCGTCCCGGCCCATCCCCGCAACACGGTATGTGCATGGCATGCAACCGGATACAAACCGGATACATTTGAAAGTTTCAGGAACCCGCAATGACTCAGAAGCAACGTTTGAAATACTCGATCCTGATCGCCCTGTCGGTGCTGGCGATCATGCTCGGCCTGTCCTGGCTACAGAACGCCGGGATGATCAGTCAGAAGATGTTCCAGTACATCGCCATCGGTGTGGCGGTGGTCGTGGTGGTGATCAACGCGGTGATGCGCCGCAAGGTCAAACCCTGACGGCGATCGCGGGACGCTTCAATCGTGATTGAGCACGGCAGCAGCCTGTGGATGCAGGCTGTAACTCTTGTCCGGGTTGAAGGTGACTACACCTTCGGCACACAGACGCTTCAACACTTCGCGCACGCTGAGGAACGACAACGGAATATCCAGGTCCAGCAACTGGCTGTGCACGCCGCGCACACCAAGGCGCCGTTCGCTTTGCGCGGCGACCAGCAAGGCGTCGATGACTTTCAGGCGAATCAGGCTGGTGCGCAGACCGAAGCTTTTGAGCAGCAGGCGAATGCGCTCATTGCCTTGTCGCTCGGGGCTGGGTGCGAAACTGCTCGCGCGGGGACTCATGGAAGCTCCTTGTGACGCCTGGCTACCGTCCGTTGGTAGTTGCGAGTTGTACATGGGATTACTCCTTTCAGAGCCTGGTCAGGAAACGTTTTGGCTGCTCTCAGTAAACAAGACGTTTCAGCACGACAAATCATGAAAGAAAATATGTAGAAATTTTGTCGCTTATTCGTTGTTTTCCCGTCATCGCCGGCCGGTCGCTTGGGCAAACAGGCTAAATATTTTTTTACCGTATTCGTTTCCTGAACAGCCATCTTGCGCCCGGGCGCAGGAATCAACTTCAGACCGGGTCTGACGCTCGCGCAACGCAGGCGTCGATTCGTGTCCCATCGATCAGGAGCGAGTGTGATTATTTCCAGGCAGTTAACCGGGCTGGCCCTCGCCGGCGCGTTTCTCGGACTCAGTCTGTCGGCCCATGCGTTAAGTCCCGCCACACAAACCCATGCTGATATTCGCCGCACCTCATTTGGTGTGCCGCACATCCGCGCGGAAAACGAGCGCGGACTCGGGTTCGGCATCGGTTACGCCTATGCGCAGGACAACCTGTGCCTGCTGGCCAACGAGATCGTCACGGTCAATGGCCAGCGCTCGCGCTATTTCGGGCCGGATCAGTTCACCGTCGAACAACGCGAAAATCGCGTCAGCGACCTGTTCTTCACCTGGCTCAACACCCCCGCAGCGGTGAAGGCCTTCTGGGACGCGCAGCCTGCTCAGGTGCGCGATCTGGTGGAAGGTTATGCAGCAGGCTACAACCGCTATCTGGCCGAGCGCCGCCAGCAAGGCCTGCCGCAGCAGTGCCAGGGGGAGTGGGTGCGTGATATCGCCGCCGAGGATCTGGTGAAGCTCACCCGCCGCTTGCTGGTTGAAGGCGGGGTCGGGCAGTTCGCCGAAGCACTGGCCGGTGCGACGCCGCCGCAAGCCACGGCACAGGTCGGTAGCCATGCGCAGGCTTATCAGTTGGCGGACGCGCGCATGCAGCGCTTCGCCCTGGATCGCGGCAGCAACGCCGTGGCGGTCGGCAGCGAGCGTTCGTTCAACGGGCGCGGCATGCTCCTGGCCAACCCGCATTTTCCGTGGGTCGGCGGCATGCGCTTTTATCAGATGCACCTGACCATCCCCGGCAAACTCGACGTGATGGGCGCCGCCTTGCCAGGGCTGCCGGTGATCAACATCGGTTTCAACCAGCATCTGGCCTGGACCCACACGGTGGATTCGTCGAAGCACTTCACCCTGTATCGCCTGCAACTCGATCCCACAGATCCGACGCGCTACCTGCTCGATGGCAAATCGCTGCCGCTGAGCAAGCAGACGGTGACCGTGCAGATCAAACAGGCGGACGGGCAGGTGGTGCCGGTTTCGCGCGATGTCTACAGCTCGCAGTTCGGCCCGATCGTGCAATGGCCGGGCAAGCTCGACTGGGACCATCAGTACGCTTACAGTCTGCGCGACGCCAACCTGGAAAATGATCGCGTGCTGACGCAGTGGTACGCGATGAACCAGGCCTCGAACCTCAAGGATCTGCAGGATTCGGTGCACAAGATCCAGGGCATCCCGTGGGTCAACACCCTGGCCGTGGATGACAAGGGACAGACGCTGTACATGAACCTGTCGGTGGTGCCGAACGTCAGCGCCGAGAAACTGGCCAAGTGCAGCGACCCGCGCATCGGATTGCAGATGATCGTGCTGGATGGCGCCAACAGCGCCTGCGCGTGGGATATCGATCCGCAAGCCGCGCAGAAGGGCATTTATGCCGCCAGCCAGTTACCGCAACTGTTGCGCAAGGACTTCGTCCAGCACTCCAACGATTCCGCGTGGCTGGCGAACCCGGCACAACCACTGACCGGGTTCTCGCCGCTGATCAGCCAGGACGGTCAGCCACTGGGGCTGCGTTCGCGGTTCGCACTGGAGCGCCTGAGTACGCTGGGTAAAAAAGGCCCGGTGGCGGTGAAGGATCTGCAACAGATGGTGATGGATGACAACGTCTATCTGGCGACTCAGGTGCTGCCCGATCTGCTGAAATTCTGCGCTGCGGATCTTGGTGCGGACGCGGCTTCGTTGAAGCCGGTTTGCGTCAGCCTCAAAGGCTGGGATGGCCGGGCGAATCTGGACTCGGGTATCGGCCTGGTCCATTTCCAGAACATCATGCAAACCCTGCAAAAGTCGCCGGATGTCTGGCGCGTGGCGTTCGATCCGAAAGACCCGCAACACACCCCGCGCGGGTTGGCGATCGAGCAACCGGCGGTGAGCAAGGCACTGCGTGAAGCAATGCTGGCGTCGCTTCAGACCACCACGAAAATGGGCCTGAAAGCGGACACCCGCTGGGGCGACATTCAGGTGGTGAGCAGCGGCGGTCAGCAAACCGCGATTCACGGCGGGCCGGGTACGCTGGGGATCTACAACGCGATTCAGAGTGTGCCGCGTGAAGACGGCAAACTCGAAGTGGTCAGCGGCACCAGCTACCTGCAAGTGGTGACCTTCGACGACAAAGGCCCGCACGCTCAGGGGCTGCTGGCGTTTTCGCTGTCCAGTGACCCAGAGTCGAAATACTCCCGGGACCAGACCGAGGCCTTCTCGAAGAAACAGTGGAGCGTGTTGCCGTTTACCGAGCAGCAGATCACGGCTGATCCGCAATATCAGGTGCAGACCGTGCGTGATGCTGCCGGCAAGAGTGCCGAGGTGGTTGCGCAGTAAGTCATCCTGAACGAAAAAGCCGCTGCTCCTTGAACAGGGACAGCGGCTTTTTTATTGCCCGAAACGCGTGATCCCAAGCTTCAGGTTTTCGGCGGGTTTCGTGGCATCGAGTTGATCACCGGATCACCCTCGGTGTTGCGCGTCAGGTACACCGGCAGCACTTTGGGCAGGGTGTTGACGAGGCCGCTCAGCTCTTTGATGTTGTAGACGCCGCCGACGCGGATGGCGCCGGTGTTGGCGTCAGCCAGTTTCAGCGGTTTGTTCAGGTAGCGATTGATCAGCGGCAAGGCGTCGTTCAGTGCCAGGTTGTCGAGTACCAGTTTGCCGCTGCGCCAGGCCAGTGAACTGTCGTTGTCGTAGGTCTGGCTGATCTGTGGCGTGTAGTCGCCATGCCGGTACTGCGCCTGCATCGACGGGCCGAGGCGCAGGCCGTCGCCGGGCAATGCCGTGTTACTGGTGACCAGCACCGAGCCTTCGATCAGGTTGACCCGCACCTGATCTTCATAGAGCCAGACATTGAAGCGGGTACCGGTCACGCGGATCTTGCCTTCGGCGGCTCGGACCACGAACGGGTGGCTGAGGTCGTGGCTGACTTCGAAAAACGCTTCGCCCTTTTTCAGCGTGACCCGGCGCTCGTCCTTGTAATTGCTGAAGGTCAGTTCGGTGTTGAGGTTGAGCTCGACCTGACTGCCGTCCTTCAAGGTCACCTGACGAACATTGTCGCTGGCTTCGAAGTGCTGATAGCTGTTGGGCAGCCAGCCGAGGTTCCAGCCGCTGTAGGCGGCCAGCGGTAATGCGAGGGCGCAGACGCTGGCGGCGATGGCATAGCGACGCCAGGCCGGGACCGGTTTGTTCAGCGGCACACTCGGGGGCGGCTGCGGACGCGGCAAGTGTTCGGCAACGTCCCAGATTTCCAGCATGGCTTCATATTCGAACGCATGCAGCGGATGAGCATCGCGCCATTGCTCGAAAGCCAGACGCTCCTCGGCGGAGCAGTCGGCAGCGTGCAGACGCATGCACCAGTGCGCGGCGGCATCGGTGATCGCATCGTATTCGGCTTCCGAGAGGGATTCTTGGGTCATTGACTCGTCCTGATTTGCTGCATTCTAACCTTGCGGGCAACGCGCCGAGAACATCCATCATGGCAATTGCCCATCAAAGTGGAACTTATTTTTCCGTCAGACGCCCAAAAACAGGACATCCGACGAACATCATCCACAAATGGAGTGAAAAAATGATCAAAAAAACCTTTGCCGCCGTTGTTGCCACTGCTGCCTTGTTCAGTGCCGGTGCCGCGATGGCCGATCGTCCCGGTGCGGGCTGGGTCACCATCGAAAAGGCGATCGAGATCGTGAAGACCAAGGCCGGTTACGTCGAAGTCTATGAGATCGAAGCAGACAACGATGGCTACTGGAAAGGTGAGGGCCGCAAGGCGGATGGCTCCGTTTATGAATTCCGTATCGATGGCGCGTCGGGCAACGTACTGCGCGATCAGAAAGACTGATTTCCACGGTCAATAAACCATGCGCAGGCTGCACAGGCCTGCGCATTTTTCATTTTCAGGGCACGCTGCCGGGGTTGGCGACCGGGTCGAGTTGCCGTCCTATCTCGCAAATCAGAAAGGCGATCGAATCGGCGTTGCGCAAGATCGTGTCGATGCGCGGGTGCGGGTTCGCCGGGTCGAGGAATGCCGTTCGTGCCTCCTCTATGGTGGGGCTGCGCGTGACCTTGAGAATTTCCTTGCCGACATGCGCAAGGCCCGGGATTTCATCCAGGCTGAGCCACTCCTGAAATTCGTCACTCCAGCGCGAGAACAGCTCTTCGCGCGGCGTGCCCAGTGACAAGGCTTCGCGCTGGAATCGGGTCTGGTTGTGCTTCATGGCCGCGCCGTAGCCGGTCACCGTGGAAATCAGGTCAACGAACGGGCGCCGGGCCTCAAGGCTGGCGATGTCCACGGCCTTGTTGGCCTGATGGGCCAGTTCATGGATCAACGTCGAAGCCCGCGCATGCCCTTCGACATTGAACGGCTCAGTCAGGCCGACCTTGTACCAGTCCAGATCCTGATGGAAAAACTTCTCGGTGAAATGCACTTGCTTGCGCGAGTCGTCATCCAGCACAAAAGCAATCAGCCCGGTATTGCGATAGCGGTTTGAGCCGACGACAAAACGATCACCGTCCAGCAGATCCTCGGTGGGGTCCACCAACGCCTTGCAGACCGGCACGATGGCCTGTTTGAGCTTGTCGAGAATGGCGGTATCAATCTGTTGCGCATCGAAGAACGACTTGAGGAACGTATCCAGGCGAGTGCCGCTGCCCTGGTGCCTTTGCTGCGCCAGATTGTGCAGGCAGTTGAACGCGTAGAACCGCGCCAGATCCACGGCCTCGGTGAGCATGCGTGCCTTGTCCGGGTGGCGGGCGCGGATCTGTTCCATGCCCTGAGCCTCGATGTTCAGCCAGATCCGGCGTTCGCGATCGTTGGCGTAGCGGTTGTACATTTTCGACATGGCCTTGCCCAGATGCACCGTATGTCGATCCGGGTCCAGCACCAGTTTGCCTGACGTGGTGTGTTGCAGCACCGGGCCTGGCTGTTCCGCGCCCTTGATTTGCCAGACCGCGCCCGGCTTCTCCACGGGATAGACCTTGCCGGCCACAGGCGCATAGGTCTGCCGCGTCGCAAGATCGGTATAGGTGCCGTTCGCCGCCACCGGCGTCAGGTCCTTGAGCGCAACGTCCGTTGCCTCGAAGGGTTGCAGCGAAGTGCGTAGCGGGTCAGTGGTGTGGATGTGTTGCAGATCCGGCGCACCGAGCACGCTGGGCTTTGGAGCCGACGGCGTCAGCGCCCGGGCCTCGAGCGTCGACTCCAGTGACAGGCGCCCGAGGGAAACCATCTGCACTGTGCCAGCGATGAACGCCTCGAGTGCAAGCTTCCAGTGGTGATCCTGCAACGCCTCGGCCGAGGTCATGAAGTCCTTGAAGCTTTGCCAGAGAAACTGCACATAGGCCAGTTTGCCCGGGAGCAGGCCCCAGATCAGTTTGATCCCTTTGCTGAACAGGTTTTTCGCCGCCTCCCAGTCCTCCTGCGCCGAGGGCTGGGCGTGGCTGGCGAGCAATTTGGGCAGCAACGCGAGATTGTCGCTGAACAACTGCCGCAGCAGGTTGCCCTGAATCGGATTCGACGCCAGAGTCATTTCACTGGTCTGGCCGACACTGCTGCTGAATAACGCCTTGAAGATCGACTGCTGAGCCTGCGGCAAACGCCGCAACAACAGGTCTTGCAGGGCGCCCGGAATGTTCAGTGCGGCGATCAGCGCGGCTTCGTTCTCGAACTCGCTGAAGGCCTGTTCACCGTGATACGGCGTATAGAGCACCAACGGTCCGACATGGCCGGCGCCCGGGCCGACCAGGTACATGCCCAGGGCTTTGACCGCCGCCGCGCCGCCGGTTTTGATCAGCTCCAGCGGGCGGATCAGCGCATGGGCACCTTGCACCGTGGCGCGGGCGATGGCGTCCGGCATGTCGAGCACTTGGGCGATCAGCCCGTAGGCGGCAGCAGACAGACGCTGCTGCAGTTTCAACTGATGGGCATGTTGCAGCAGTTGCCACGGTACTTGGCGCAGAAAACGCTGTTGGCGCTGTTCGGCCTCGGTGTCGGTGGTGGACAGGGCGGTCGTGATCTTGCTGGCGAATGTCGTGGGAATGTCCAGGGACAGCAATAGGCTCCTGACTGCCTGACGGTCGAGGCCAGTCGGCAGCACAGCGGTGCTGTTCGACGCCACGGTAAACGCGATGTGCTGGGCGATGTGGCTGTAGTTCAAGGCGAAATCGGTGAGGCTCATGTTTGGACCGGCCAGGGTCAGGGCCGGGATGATCCGCACTTGCTCGGGATCGAGGTTGTGCGCCTGGAACCGGGCGCCGAGCAGGGTGGTGAGGGTCTGCTGAATATGCCCGCGCACGGTCGGCAAGGCATGCAGGTAATCCTTGTCATCGCTGACGCTGGCGCGCCATTGCTCCAGCAGCTCCAGGTGCAACTGCTGCTCCTCAAGCGAGGCCATGCCCAGCCAGCCGGGCAGGGAGTGCCGCTCGCCGAGCGCCCGGGCCAACGCACTGGCCCGCTCCAGATTGGTGTTGATCGGGATCTCGGCCAGGGATTTCAGCGCCTGCTCCTGCTTGAGCGCGGACAACTTCAATTGACGGAGCCGATCACAGCGCTCGAGAAACTGCTTGATCGCCGTTTGCACGCGATCCTGCAGGACATTGCCGGTAATCAGGTGCAGAGGGCCGAGGCGATAGTCCTGATGCAAACCCTCATGCAGCGGCGAGAGGTTTTCCAGCAGTACCTGACGTTTTTCCGGATTGCGCAAGCGCCGGTCCAGGGCCTTGCGGGCACTGTCGACGGAGCTGAAGGCCTCCAGGCCCATCGCCGGCGTCCACAGCACCGCACATCCCGAGTGTTGCTCATCGAGGCCGCCGCGTTCCGTCAGCAGAACGCAGCTGGCCAATGGCAGCGCCTCTGTCTGGCCACTGCCGAACAAAGTCAGCGACCAGGCATCGGGGCGGAAACCATTGAGTCCGCGGCGCTGGGCGCGATCCGCCTGAGCGGGGTCGAATACGGTGTCGACGATGGCCTGGACCTGGCGACTCAGGCTGCCGTCGAGTACGCGCAAGCGTGCCTCACCACAAACACCGACGAACAGCGTGTGCGCAAACTGCTGCATGAGCTGTTGCAGATAGCGGCGTTGCAGGACTTGCGAGCCAATTGGTTGCGCGGCGAAACGGCTGCTGATTGACGGCAGGATACTGGCGAATTTCCTGACTTCGGCTGCAGCAGCGTCGGCCAGCAGCATTGACGGTAACTGGCTGCCGCCGAGCACTGGCCGGGTGCTCCAGCGCCCACGGGTATCGAGGGCCAGCAAGCGATCATGGATCATCGAGCGGATGTCCAGCGCCTTGTCGAACAGCGCGGGAATGTTCACCGCGTCGTCGCTGTGGCGGAACACCTGCAAGGCATATTCGATGTTCTGTCGCTGCTTGGTGATGATGCCTTCGAACAGCACGCTGAAGATGTCGCCGGCGATCATTTCGCCGGACACATGGGGTTTGTCGAAGCCGAGGAAACGCTGGCGCTCCTCCAGGTTCAACAAGCCATAGAGCTCGTCTTCGTGCCCGGTACTGGCGAATTTGGCGAGCAAGGTGTCCTTGAGATCGCCGTAGTCCTTGAGGATCTGCAAGCCATGGGAAGGGGTGTAAAGGCAGGCATCGGTGTGGCTGATCATCAGCGAGCCGGCCAGTTCGACGAAGTTGGCCTGGTATTCCCACAGACGCACCGTTTCCAGGGTGGCACGCCGCCCGGTGTGCTCGTTGGCCTCGATCCAGGTCAGCAGGCTGTCGAATTTTTCGGCCTCGATGATCCCGGCTTCGCGTTTGAGCAGAATGTCGGCCAGGGCCTGTTGCCGGATCGTTTGACTGAACAGGCGGCGGCGCGGCATGCCGTCTGCGCAAGCGTCATTCCAGTATTGCTCAAGGTGTTGATAGAGCAGCACCAGCAGTTTGCCGGAGACGGTTTTGACCGCCTGTTCCCAATGCGTCTGATCGCTGGCCAGCGCAGGTCGGCGCGGGTTGGAAAACCTGTGCGTCTGGCCCTGCGCCCAGCCGGGGTGACGATAGTGCCGGAGCACCGCGTTGGCCAGTGACAAGGTGTCGAGCCGGTGTCCCGGATCACCGGGAGCGGCGCCGGCGTAGAAGCTGACCTGCGTTTGTGCTTGATCCGCGCCGGGCATCCGGGGGCTCAGTTGCTGGTCGAGAAGCGTTTCAAGCAAGGTTCCCAAGCCAGGCAGATTCAGCAGTTCATGAAGCAAGGACTGGGCGTTGAGCTGCTGACAGTGCTCGATGGCGCTCCGTTGCTCGTCGAATATGTCGCCCTCTATGAGCTGGTAATTCACGCTGATACGGCCTTTCTCCAGCAGGCGCTTGCGCTGTGACACGGCCAGAAATGCCAGCAATCGATCCGCTTCGTCGGCCTGATTGACTCGCTGTTCGAGGTGTTCGGTCACGGCGCGGAAGGTGTCGAATTTCTTCAGGCCGTCGAACGGCGTGTACAACATGAAGCCGCGATCCTCCGGCGTGGGGCTGAGAATGAAACTGCCGGCCAGGGTTACGCTGGGCGGGTCTTCGCTGTCGAGCAGGATGCGGTGAGCCAGCATCGGCGGGGTTTGCTGGTTGCGTAACAGATGGGTCGAGAGTTGCGCGTGCGTCAGCCACCGGAAATCCTGCGACGACAGCCCATGGGCAGTGCCCAGCGCAGGCCACAGTCCAGGCGAATCCAAAAAAGAGCAGAACAGCAGCGGGGGAGCAGGTACGGGCATCATCGGGTCTCGATCAGGGCACCCTTGGGGGCACCGGTGAGTTGAGACGCCAGCCTAAAAGCCGAACGGGTGACGAAGGTGGTACATAGTTACCGCACAGGCGACATGCAAATGTGCTGGCTGCGTCGTGCTGCACCGCAATGGTTGACAGCACCCGTACCGGACGTGGTTAATCGGTGAGCAAGCTGTTCGTACGCTGTTGTTCCCTCCAATAATTAGTCTGGAGCTTCAGATGTCTGCGCCACACGAATCGGTGTCTTCTCCTGCGTCCACGCTCTCGCTCGAAGCGCTGACGCATCTGCTTGAAAAGATTTTTCTGCGCCATGGAACGTCGGCGTCCGTCGCCCGCACCCTGGCTGCCAACTGCGCCAGTGCCGAACGCGACGGTGCGCACAGTCATGGCGTGTTCCGCATTCCCGGCTATGTCTCGACGCTCAACAGCGGTTGGGTCAATGGTCAGGCGGTGCCGCAAGTCGAAGACGTTGCCCCCGGTTTTGTGCGGGTCGATGCCGGCAACGGTTTCGCCCAGCCAGCGCTGGCCGCCGCTCGGCCGCTGCTGGTGGAAAAGGCGCGCAATGCCGGGATCGCGGTGTTGGCGATTCGTAATTCCCACCACTTTGCGGCGCTGTGGCCGGATGTCGAGCCTTTCGCGGATGAGGGGCTGGTGGCGCTCAGCGTGGTCAACAGCATGACCTGTGTGGTGCCGCATGGCGCCGACCGGCCGCTGTTCGGCACCAATCCGATTGCCTTCGCTGCGCCCCGGGCCGGTGGCGCGCCGATTGTTTTCGATCTGGCGACCAGTGCTATCGCTCATGGCGACGTGCAGATTGCGGCGCGCAAGGGTGAACGTTTGCCTGCCGGGATGGGCGTGGACAGCCTCGGTCAGGCGACCCAGGATCCGAAAGCGATTCTTGAGGGGGGCGCACTATTGCCGTTTGGCGGCCACAAAGGTTCGGCGCTGTCGATGATGGTCGAGTTGCTGGCGGCTGCGTTGACGGGCGGCAATTTTTCCTTCGAGTTCGACTGGTCGAACCATCCCGGCGCCAAGACCCCGTGGACCGGGCAACTGCTGATCGTCATCGATCCGAGCAAATCCGCCGGGCAGAGTTTTGCCGAGCGCAGTCAGGAGCTGGTGCGGCAGATGCATGGGGTGGGGTTGAAGCGCTTGCCGGGTGATCGTCGGCATTTGCAGCGCGCGCGGTCGCTGGCCGAAGGGATTGTGCTGGATGAGCAGACGCTGGGGCAGTTGCGGGAGTTGGCCGGAGAGTAATTGGTATAGAACAAATGTGGCGAGGGAGCTTGCTCCCACAGGGTTGCGAAGCGGCCCCCTTTGTCTGCTTGATAACAGGGGGACTGCTGCGCAGTCCAGCGGGAGCAAGCTCCCTCGCCACAGTTTTTTTGTCAGACGTCGATCAACGACGGCCGAGCAACAAGCCTACGACCAGGCCAAAACCGGCGGAAATCGCCACGGTTTGCCACGGATGGCCGCCAATGTAGCTTTCAGTGGCTTCTACCGCCGGTTTGGTGCGCTCACGCACGCTCGACACGGAATCCAGTGCCTGTTGCAGCTTCAGGGCGATTTGGCCGCGCAGGGTTTCGGCTTCCTCGCCGACCAGGGAGGCGCTGCTCTTGAGCAGTTTGTCGGACTCTTCGATCAGCGCCTGAAGTTCGCTGAATGCCTGATCCTTGATTTGGTCTTCGGCAGCTTGCACGCGGGATTTGCGGGCCATTGGGTGACTCCTTGCAGATGGATGAACAGTGATTAATGGAGTGTGGCGCTGACTGAAAAGTTGCACTGATTTTAGGTGCGAAAGAAAAACCTGCGCGGGAGATTTCCGTTGAGCGTGTAAGATGTCGCCATTTTACGCAGCAGGTATTTCCCCATGAGTTTCAATCTGGCCGACAAATCCCTCGCCGAGCGCGCTGCGCTGGAAGACGAGAAATCCCGTCTGTTCGAACTCTGGCAGAACAATCTGGGCAAAGCCAAAGGCGAAGCCGCGCGGTTGTTTGGCGAACGCTCCAAGCGCAAGGGCAAATGGGCCGAGTGGGTACGCGCCGAGCTTGATGGCATGTCCCCGCCGGAATTCGCCAACATGGTGCGCAGTGAGGTCAATCGACTGATGGCGGCCAACAAGTAACAGCGCGTCAGTCGCTGTTGAAACACCCGATTATCGCCTCGCGCACCTTGATCACCACCGGATCGATCTGCGTGCTGGTGCGCCAGCCCAGTTCGATCGGGTAACGCGGCAGTGCCAGCGGGCAGGGCAGCAGCACCAGCCCGCTGAGCTCGGCAATGGCCTGCGCGGCGTGGCTCGGGATGGTTGCCACCGCGCCGCTGCCCTTGAGCAGGTGCGGCAACGCGGCAAAGTGCGTGGTCGACGCGCAGACCCGCCGGCTCAGGCCCAGCGCCGCCAGGCCTTCATCGGTGATGCCGATAAAACCGCCCGAAGACACCAGAATGTGCTCGCGGGCAACGAACTCCGACAAATCGATGCTCTGTTGCCCGGGCGCCAGACTGCCCGGATCGACCAGGCACGCATAATCCCCTTCACCCAGCACCTGACGGCTGAGCAGACGTTCGGCGAACCCACCGGCGGTGATCGCCAGGTCGATGCTGCGCTCCATCAGCGCGCGGGCGACGATCTGGCTGTGGGTCTGACGGAAGATCAGCCGTAGCTTGGGCGCGTTGCGAGCGATGGCTTCGATCAGGCGCCGACCATAGGCAATTTCAAAATCATCCGACAGGCCCACGGTGACCGACCGGCCGTCGTAGTGATGAGCTGCCGGATCGACCATCGCCAGGCTTTGCCGGCATTTGTTCAGTGCCTCGCTGACCACCGGTTTCAGTTGATTGGCCTTGAGCGTTGGCGCCAGTCCCCGGCCGGTGCGCACGAACAATTGATCGCCATACACCTCGCGCAACCGGCGCAACGCTGCGCTGACCGCCGATTGCGTCACGCCCAGACGCAGCGCCGCACGGCTGGCGCTGGATTCTTCATGCAAGGCTTCAAAGACTTTCAGCAGGTTCAGGTCGACGGTTGCGATATTCATTTGGCTCATATCATTCAGCAGTGAATCGGACTTTATTCATGATCCCGTGCCGCCGCAGAATCGGCAACACATGAACCCGATGGAGTGACTGCAATGCCCAAATCAATCGTCGCCGCCCTGCAGATCGGCGCCTTGCCCGGTGGCAAGGGTGAAACACTGGAACAGATCCTCAGTTGGGAAAGCGCGATCATCGAATCCGGCGCGGCGCTGGTGGTCATGCCGGAGGCGTTGCTTGGCGGTTATCCGAAAGGCGAGGGCTTCGGCACGCAACTGGGTTATCGCTTGCCCGAGGGGCGCGAGGCCTACGCCCGTTATTTCGCCAACGCGATTGACGTGCCGGGGGCAGAAACCGAGGCGCTGGCCGGTTTGGCGGCGCGCACCGGGGCCAATCTGGTGATTGGCGTGATCGAGCGCGCCGGCAGCACCTTGTATTGCACGGCGCTGTATTTCGATCCGCAAGCGGGGCTGGTGGCCAAGCATCGCAAACTGATGCCGACCGGCACCGAACGGCTGATCTGGGGCAAGGGCGATGGCTCGACGCTGCCGGTGCTCGACACTCAGGTCGGACGCCTTGGCGCCGTGGTCTGCTGGGAAAACATGATGCCGCTGCTGCGCACGGCGATGTACGCCAAGGGCATTGAAGTCTGGTGTGCGCCGACCGTGGACGAGCGCGAGATGTGGCAGGTCAGCATGCGCCACATCGCCCACGAGGGCCGCTGCTTTGTGGTCAGCGCCTGTCAGGTGCAGGCCTCGCCGAACGCGCTCGGCGTGGAGATTGCCAACTGGCCGGCGGATCGTCCGCTGATTGCCGGGGGCAGCGTGATTGTCGGGCCGATGGGCGATGTGCTGGCCGGGCCATTGCGCGGCGAGGCGGGGTTGCTCACGGCGGAGATTGATACCGATGAATTGGTTCGTGCGCGCTATGACTACGATGTGGTCGGCCACTATGCGCGGCCGGATGTGTTTGAGCTGAGTGTCGATGAGCGGGCCAGACCGGGGGTGCGCTTCACCGCATAACCTCAGGACTGACACATACCCTGTGGGAGCGGGCTTGCTCGCGAATGCGGTGTCACATTCAGCGATGATGTTGGCTGATCTGACGCTTTCGCGAGCAAGCCCGCTCCCACAGGGGAGACGTGTGTGCAGTGGGTTACCACGTCGCAGCAGTGGCTTTCGGCAAACTCAGCTTGCCACTGTCGACAAACCGCATCGTGCCGAACAACCCGCCCGCCAGTTTGCCGCGCAGCACGTAGGGCAGGTTGTCGAGGGTTTGTGTCTGGCTCAGGCCGAGGGTCTGGCGCAATACCGAGAACGCGGAAACACTGACCGGCACGCTGACCACTGTTTCCGAGAAGCGCGGGATCGAGCCGGCCTGATCGCTCACGCCCGAGGCCAAGGGACGGCCATTGACTTCCAGATCCAGGGCGATACCGGTGTAGTCGATCGCGGTTTCGTTGGGGTTCTGCACCCGCAACTTGAGGGCGAAACGTACTTCCAGATCCTGACTCGGCAACGGTTCGAGGCCGACCACGTTGATGTTTACCGGATCTCGGTTGGGAAACAGCGCGCAGGCGCTCAGGGATAACAGCAGCAGGGACAGGATGACGGCGTGGACGCGGCGCATAAACAGTCTCTCAACAAAAAAGGGCTGAACCGTTGCCGGCTCAGCCCTTTTTTCATGGCGCAGCGTCAGCGGTTCAACTGTGCGACCGCCGCAGCTGTTGCAGGTTCAGCTTTGGCCGGCATATCGGGGTTTTCCATGACCTGCAGAATCGACGCTTCCGGATCGAAATCATCTTCTTCCAGCTCAATGAATTCTTCCGGCAGGAAGATATTCAGCACGATAGCGCACAACGCACCGACGGTGATCGGCGATTCGAAGATGTTGCGCAGCGCTTGCGGCAGTTCTCGCAGCACTTCCGGCACGGCGGCGATGCCCAGGCCCATGCCGACGGAGATCGCCACGATCAACATGTTGCGCCGATGCAGGCCGGCCTCGGCGAGGATCTTGATTCCGGCCACGGCCACGGTGCCGAACATCACCAGTTCGGCGCCGCCGAGCACCGGTTTGGGCATCAGTTGCAGCACCGCGCCGATCATCGGGAACAGCCCCAGCAACACCAGCAGGCCGGCGATGAAGAAGGCCACGTAGCGACTGGCTACGCCGGTCAGCTGGATCACGCCGTTGTTCTGCGCGAACGTCACCATCGGCATGCTGTTGAACACCGCCGCCATGGCCGAGTTGAGGCCATCGGCGAGCAACCCGGACTTGATCCGGCGGATGTACAGCGGGCCTTTGACCGGTTGCCGTGAAATCATCGAATTGGCGGTCAGGTCACCGGCCGCTTCCAGCGGCGAAACGAGGAAGATCACCGCCACCGGCACGAATGCCACCCAGTCGAAATTGAAACCGTACTTGAACGGCACCGGCACGCTGACCAGCGGCACTTCGGGCATCGAGGCGAAATCCACCGTGCCCATCAGCCAAGCGACCACGTAGCCGAGGGTCAGGCCGATGACGATCGCGCCCAGGCGCAGAAACGGCACGTCGACACGGTTCAGCACAACGATAGTGCCGATCACCAACGCCGCCAGAAACACATGGCTGGCCGCGCCCAGATCCGCCGCACCGAAGCCGCCGGCGATGTCGGTCATCGCCACTTTGATCAGCGACAGGCCCATCAAGGTGATGATGGTGCCCGTGACCACCGGGGTGATCAGCATCCGCAGTTTGCCGATGAACTGGCTTAGCACCACTTCGATGAACGCGGCGAAAAAGCACACGCCAAAAATCGTCGAGAGAATTTCATCGGTGCCGCCGCCCCGGGCCTTGACCATGAAACCGGCGCTGAGTATCACGCTGATGAAGGAAAAACTGGTGCCTTGCAGGCACAGCAAACCGGAGCCGACCGGGCCGAAACGCTTGGCTTGAACGAACGTGCCGAGGCCCGAGACGAACAGTGCCATGCTGATCAAGTACGGAATTTCGCTCTGCAGCCCCAGGGCGCCGCCCATGATCAGGGTCGGGGTGATGATGCCGACGAAGCTGGCCAGCACGTGTTGCAGCGCGGCAAACACGGTGGCGGTGAGGTGCGGACGGTCGTTGAGGCCGTAGATCAGATCGTTGTTGCGCGGGACTTTTTCAGAGGCGGTCATGGTGATTTTGCGCGCCGTGAGGCGGGGCCGGGTCAGAAAATGGAGGCGCAGGATGCCGGAAGAGGGCGGCGAGGGCAACGAGCAAAAATTGCCTGAAAGGTCAGGTTTTATTGGTGTTGGTGGTACCCACGCGCACTGACACACATTGTTGTGGCGAGGGAGCTTGCTCCCGTTCGGCTGCGTAGCAGTCGTAAAACACTGTTGACTGGATAATGCAGAGGGCTGCTTCGCAACCCAGCGGGAGCAAGCTCCCTCGCCACCAAAGCTTAGAAGTCATGTAAACGCGCTGAGTAAATCCTCCTCAAACGCCTTCTGCGCATCCCCCGGCACCTGCGCCCGATGACGGGCCAGATGAAACGCCACTTCGAAACTCAATTCCCCAGGCCGCAGCGCGCGCAGCAAGCCCTTGTCCTCCCAGATCCGCGCGTAGTGATCGGGGAGATAATCGACATGCTTGCCGGAAAGAATAAAGGCCAGGGTGCCTTCGACCTGTTCCGAGCGCGCCGAAAAGCGCTTGTCCGGAAACGGCTCGCCACTGCGCATGAACCGATACGGATGATCCACCCGGTCGCAGGCCTGCAACGCCGCGTCATCCGGCTCATCGACGCTGAACAGTGGATGCCCCTGCGCGCAATACAAATGTTGGGTTTCCCTGAACAGTTCGCGGTAATCGAAAGCGCTCTGCACTTGTGAGAAATAACCGATGGCCAGGTCCAGCCGCTGTTGCAGCAGCAGACGCTCCATCTCCCCGGGCATTGCGCTGATCAACTCGATGCGCACTGACTCATCGCGTTCGCGAAAGCGCCGGATCGCATCCGCCACCCGCAGCAGCACCGACTGATCAACCGCCTCGGACAAGCCCAGCCGCACCTCACCGATCAAGCGTCCGGCAACGCCGTTGGATTGATGACGGAAGGTTTCGATGGATTCGAACAGCGTGCGAATGGCGATCAGCAACTGTTCGCCCTTGGGCGTCACGCTGAAACCGCCCTTGCCGCGACTGCACAGGCGATAGCCGAGGCGGGTTTCGAGTTTGGCCATTTGCTGGCTGATACTCGACTGGCTCAGGCCCAGTTCACCTTGCGCCGCACTGAAGCCGCCAGATTCCACGACCCGCACGAACAGGCGCAGCAACTGCAAATCGACGTCGTGAAGCTGACCGAGCATTACATTACTCCGGGATAAAGTCAGGTTAACAAACTTGATATTTCCGCAATGTATCCGACGGCGCATCCTGCCACCACTTCCTCCGGTCAGGTGTTCGTCATGGCTCCCGTGTTCAAACTGTGTTTTCCCGCGCTGTTGTTGTCCGTGGTCATCCAGGCACAGGCCGAGGATAAAACCCTCAACCTCTACAGTTGGGCCGATTACGTGCCGGCGCAGACCCTGCAGCGTTTCGAGCAAGAAACCGGCATTCATGTGCGCTACGACACCTTCGATACTTCCGAGGTGTTGGAAACCAAACTGCTGACCGGCGGCAGCGGCTATGACGTGGTAGTGCCGTCGTCCAGCGTGCTGGCCCGTGGCTTGGCAGCGGGCGCACTGAAGGAGATTCCCCACGAAGGCCTCAAGGGCTACGCCAACCTTGATCCCGATCTGCTGGAGAAACTCGCTGCCGTCGATCCCGGCAATCGCTACGCCGTGCCCTACACGTGGGGCACGCTCGGGCTGGGGTTGAACGTCGAGGCGGTGAAAAAGCGCCTGCCGGATGCGCCGCTGAACAGCCTCGATCTGCTGTTCAAGCCCGAGTACGCGAGCAAACTCAAGGACTGCGGGATTGCCGTGCTCGATTCGCCGCAGGAAGTCATTGGTCTGGCGCTGCATTACCTGGGTAAAGATCCCTACAGCACTGACAAGAATGATCTGGCCGCCGCCGAAGCCTTGTTGCAGAAACTCCAGCCTTCGGTGCTGTATGTCGCCACCGGCCGGCAGATCAACGACCTGGCCAATGGCAGCGTCTGTCTGGCGTTGACGTACAACGGTGATGTGAGCATGGCTGCCGATCAGGCGCACAAGGCCAACAAACCGTACGAAGTCGCCTACCGGATACCGCGCGAAGGCACGTTGATCTGGCAAGACAATCTGGCCATTCCCAAGGACGCGCCGAACCCGCAAGCGGCGCGGGCATTCATCGAATTCATGCTGCGCCCCGAATCGGTGGCCGAGCTGACCAATACGCTGTTTTTCGCCACCGCCAACCAGGCCGCGACGCCGCTGGTGGATGAGGCGGTGCGCAACGATCCGGACATCTATCCGCCCGCCGAGATGCGTGAGCGCTTGTACGCCGACCGCAGCATGAGCCTCAAGGACATGCGTCAGCGCACGCGTCTGTGGACCACTTTCCGTAGCCATCAATAACAAAAGGAGCACACCGATGGACGTGCCGATGCTCAACGACCAAGCCCTGACCCGTGACAGCCTGTACGGCACTGCCGCCGAAAGCACCTACGCCGGGATCACCAGTTTCATGCGTCGCCGCTACAGCCGGGATTTGCGCGGCGTCGATGTGGCGGTCAGTGGCGTACCGTTCGATACGGCCACCAGCAACCGCCCGGGCGCACGCTTCGGGCCGCGGGGAATTCGCGCCGCGTCCACCGGGATTGCCTGGGAACGGCATTGGCCGTGGACATTCGATCCGTTCGATCATCTGGCGGTGATCGACTACGGCGATTGCGACTTCGATTACGGCTCGCCGCATACCATCCCGGAAAGTATCGAGGCCCACGCCGAGCGCATTCTTGATGCCGGCAGCGCGATGCTGACGTTTGGCGGCGACCACTTCATCACCTATCCGCTGCTCAAGGCCCATGCACGCCAACATGGTGCGCTGTCGCTGATCCACTTCGATGCGCACAGCGACACCTGGCCGGACGAGGGCGGCAAGCGCGTCGATCACGGCACCATGTTCTGGCATGCGGCCAAGGAAGGGCTGGTGGATCCGTCGCGTTCGGTGCAGATCGGTTTGCGCACCACCAATGACGATCACCAGGGGTTTGCGGTGCTCGATGCCCGACAAGTGCATCGACGTGGCTGCGAGGCGATTGTCGAGGCGATTCGCGCACGGGTCGGCGACCACCCGGTGTACCTGACGTTTGATATCGACTGCCTGGATCCGGCCTTTGCACCGGGCACCGGCACTCCGGTGTGTGGCGGGTTGAGCACGGTGCAGGCACTGGAAATTCTTGGCGGTTTGCGCGGAATCAATCTGGTGGGCATGGACGTGGTGGAAGTGGCGCCGGCGTATGATCATGCGGACGTGACATCGCTCGCAGCGGCAACGCTGGCGATGGAAATGCTCTGCCTCTACGCCGCCCGACACAAAGTCGACCGCTGACACCCCGCAAAGCCCATGTGGGAGTGGGCTTGCTCACGAGTACGGTGTGTCATTCAACGATGATGTTGGCTGCCCCAACGCCTTCGCGAGCAAGCCCGCTCCCACAGGGGGTTGTATTCCAGGCAGTTGCTGCACGCTGTTTTGAGGTCGCGAGATATACAGTCGATCTTTGCCCCCCCACAAAGCCCATGTGGGAGTGGGCTTGCTCACGAAAGCGGTGTGTCATTCAACGATGATGTTGGCTGCCCCAACGCCTTCGCGAGCAAGCCCGCTCCCACGGGGGTTGTATTCCAGGCAGTTGCTGCACGCTGTTTTGAGGTCGCGAGATATACAGTCGATCTTTGCCCCCCTACAAAGCCCATGTGGGAGTGGGCTTGCTCACGAAAGCGGTATGTCATTCAACAATGATGTTGGCTGCCACGACGCCTTCGCGAGCAAGCCCGCTCCCACAGGGGGTTGTATTCCAGGCAGTTGCTGCACGCTGTTTTGAGGTTGCGAGATATACAGTCGATCTTTGCCCCCCCACAAAGCCCACGTAGGAGTGGGCTTGCTCACGAAAGCGGTGCGTCATTCAACGAAGATGTTGGCTGCCCCGACGCCTTCGCGAGCAAGCCCGCTCCCACAAAAGGGCACCTGTTTTTCAGGGACATCGTGGCATACTGCCGCGCATGACTTTCGACTCTCCCTTAAGCGCCTGGCAACACGCGATCGAGCACAAGGGTTTCATCCAGGATGAAGCCCAGGAGCACGCGGTCTGGGCCCTGCAAAAATGCCATGAAGCCTTGCACGCCGGCGCCCGTTCGGTCACGGGCGTGTACTTGTGGGGCCCGGTCGGGCGCGGCAAGACGTGGTTGATGGATCAGTTTTATCAGAGCCTGCGGGTGGCGGCCCGACGTCAACACTTTCATCATTTCATGGGCTGGGTGCATCAGCGCTCGTTCCAGCTCACTGGCATCGCCGATCCGTTGCGGGCATTGGCCAAAGAGTTGGCGGCGGAAGTACGGGTGTTGTGTTTCGACGAACTGTTCGTCAATGACATCGGCGACGCGATCATTCTCGGGCGGCTGTTTCAGGTGATGTTCGACGAAGGCGTGGTGGTGGTCTGTACCTCCAACCTGCCGCCGGACGAGCTCTACGCCGATGGCTTCAACCGTAATCGGTTTGTCCCGGCGATTGCCGCGATCAAGGCGCATATGCAAGTGGTGGCGGTGAACGGTGCCGAGGATCATCGCCTGCATCCGGGCGCGGGTCAGCAGCGCTATTTTGTCGCTGCGCCGGGACAGGGCAGTGCTCTGGAGCAGATCTTCCAGTCACTCAATACCGGGCAGCCCGCCAGCGCCGAGCCGGTGCCCGTCGGCCATCGAGTGCTGAACGTGGTGCAGGCCAGTGCGACGGTGCTCTGGTGCCGCTATGCCGATCTCTGCGAGCAACCGTTTGCCGCGATGGACTTCATCGCGCTGTGCGACAGCTATCGATCTATTCTGTTGAGCGACGTGCCGAACCTCAGCGCGCAAAAACGTGAAGGGCGAATCGCCCGTGGTACCGAAGACGGCTCGGCGCAGGTGGTGGCCGGTGACCGCGAACTGCCACAGCTGTCGGTGCACGACGACGGTGTACGCCGCTTCATTGCCTTGGTCGACGAGTGCTATGACCGTAAGGTTCCGCTGTACATCGAGGCTCAGGTGCCGATGGAAGCGCTGTACACCGAGGGTTACCTGGAATTCCCGTTCCGGCGCACCCTCAGCCGTTTGCAGGAGATGCAACTGCAGCGATTTGCCGAAGCCTGAGTCAGGAGGGCGCACTCACCACCTCGCTTGACCAGGCCGAACCAAGGCACTGATATGCGAGCAGTGACGCCCTTTTTGTTCTTCCCGGGTTGTCGCCCACAACAGGCTCGCGTTAAGGTCGAGCAGCCTTTCAGGTGCGCACCTTGCACGCCGGGGCCACGACCGGGGATGGAAATGGATTCCGCAGAAATTCTTGTGCTACAAGCCAGCTACACCAATCCAGTGCACGCCGAAGCCATCGGCATCGTGCTTAATCATTACGCGGAAGATCCCATGGGCGGCGGCCATTCGATTGCCCCCGAGCTGCTGCGTCGCCTGCCTGAAGAGTTGGCGCGCAGGCCGCACGCGTTCAGCGTACTGGCGTTCGTCGGCGGTGAGCCGGCAGGGCTGGTGAATTGTTTTGAAGGTTTCTCGACGTTCGCCTGCAAACCGCTGGTCAATGTTCACGACGTGGCAGTGGTGAACAAATTTCGCGGCCTCGGGCTGAGCCAGAAAATGCTGCGCAAGGTCGAGGAAATTTCCCGTCAGCGCGGCTGCTGCAAGATCACGCTAGAGGTGCTGGAAGGCAATACGGTGGCGCAGAATGCCTACAGCAAGTTCGGTTTCGCCCCGGGGATGTTCGACCCGGATCATGGCCGCATGCTGTTCTGGATCAAGAATCTGCCGACATAAAAAAAGGCGCCCGGTCAGGGCGCCCAACTGTCATCTCCGAGGCCAGAGCGGAGCCATCGGAGGTCCATCGGTTGCTCAATGAATCAGTTGCGATAAGACTCGGTGACTTGCGCGGTCTGGTCGTTCGGAACCTTCAGTTCCGCAGCTTTGCTATCGCTCTGCTGTTCGTTTTGCGCGTGGTGGACCGGGAAGTTGTCGTAGTAATGTCGCATGCGTTCGGCGCCGCCTTCGGCAAAGGCGCTGGCGGAGCCGAGGGCGAGTAGCCCGGCGAGAATAGCGGTGATGGTTTTCATGGTGCCTCCTACTGAAAAACGTGGGAGCCGTTCGTCCATGAAGCAGATCTCGAAGCAGAGTGTCCCGGGTGGAAATTAACTCGGGGTTAAGCGACGCGCTTCGCGCCGATGGCGTGGGCATTCAACCGCAGGAAATGTTCCCCGATAGCACCGACCTCGGTGAAAAGCTGCGCGCAACGTTTGCCCAATCAACGGCGGCGGGTATGCTGATGGCCTGCCGAGGAGATAGAAATGGCCTACGATTTTGACCTTTATGTGATTGGTGCCGGTTCCGGCGGTGTGCGCGCTGCGCGGTTTGCCGCCGGTTTTGGCGCGAAAGTGGCGGTAGCCGAGAGCCGTTACCTGGGAGGCACCTGCGTCAACGTTGGCTGCGTGCCGAAAAAACTGCTGGTGTACGGCGCGCATTTCGCCGAAGACTTTGAGCAGTCCTCCGGTTTCGGCTGGAGTCTGGGTGAAGCGAATTTCGACTGGGCGACCCTGATCGCCAACAAGGACCGCGAGATCAATCGCCTCAACGGGATTTATCGCAACCTGCTGGTCAACAGCGGCGTGACCCTGCACGAAGCCCACGCGAAAATCGTCGGCCCGCACGAGGTCGAGGTCAACGGTGAGCGCTTCACCGCGAAAAACATTCTGATTGCTACCGGTGGCTGGCCGCAGATTCCGGAAATTCCGGGGCACGAACACGCGATCAGTTCTAATCAGGCGTTTTTCCTTAAAGAGCTGCCGAAGCGGGTGCTGGTGGTCGGTGGTGGTTACATCGCTGTCGAGTTCGCCGGGATTTTCCACGGTCTGGGGGCGAACACCACACTGCTGTATCGCGGTGATCTGTTTCTGCGTGGCTTCGATGGCTCGGTGCGCAAGCATCTGCAGGAAGAACTGACCAAGCGCGGCATGGATCTGCAATTCAACGCCGACATCGCGCGTATCGACAAACAGCCAGACGGCAGCCTGAAGGCGACTCTAAAGGATGGTCGCGTACTGGAAGCCGACTGCGTGTTCTACGCCACCGGGCGGCGTCCGATGCTGGACAACCTGGGCCTGGAAAACACCGATGTGCAGCTCACCGACAAGGGCTTCATCAAGGTCGACGAGCAGTACCAGACCAGCGAACCGTCGATTCTGGCGCTGGGTGACGTGATTGGTCGCGTGCAACTGACGCCAGTGGCACTGGCCGAAGGCATGGCGGTGGCGCGGCGCTTGTTCAAACCTGAGCAGTACCGTCCGGTGGATTACAAGATGATCCCGACTGCCGTGTTCAGTCTGCCGAACATCGGCACTGTCGGTCTGACTGAAGAGGAGGCGCGGGAGGCGGGCCATGAGGTGGTGATTTTCGAGAGTCGCTTCCGCCCGATGAAGTTGACCCTGACCGAGTGTCAGGAGAAAACCCTGATGAAACTGGTGGTCGACGGCAAGGCCGACAAGGTGCTCGGTTGCCACATGGTCGGTCCAGACGCGGGAGAGATCGTCCAAGGCTTGGCGATCGCGCTGAAGGCTGGCGCGACCAAACGTGACTTCGACGACACGATCGGGGTTCACCCGACGGCCGCCGAAGAGTTCGTCACCATGCGTACGCCGGTCGGCGCTTAAGTTTCCTTCGCTTTGGCTGTGTCTGGCGCTGCCGCAACGGTAGCGGCCAGACGCAAGCTATCCTCGAGGCTGGTCTGAGTCTTGGTCAGTTCCTTTTCCAGTGACTGATTGAGCAGCAGCTGTTCGTCGATGTTCTGTTTCAACGTCTGACTTTCCAGCAGGGCCACGCGCAAACGTTCCTGGAGGAGGGTGCGTTCGTTGTCGACGCGAGTCGCTTGCTCCAGCAACTGATCCTGACGCTGATTGCTGTGCTTGAGTTGATCCTGTACCAGGCTCAGCTCGCGCTGGGTGCCACGGTTTTCGGTGAGCAGGCGCTCGTTGTCACGGTGCAACTGGGTGATCTCGTCCTGACGTACCAGCGCACTTTGTTGCGCCTGGCGCAATTCCATCTGCAATTGCTGGAGCTGCCCTTCGTGACGGGCCTGTTCCTGCTCGCGCTGCTCTTTGCTGGCGTTTCGGTAATGCTCAAGGGCATCGCGGGCGTGCAGGTGTTTCTCTTCCAGTGAGCGGATCTGCTCGTCCTTGTCCTGCAGGCGCAACTCGAAATCGGCCAGTGCCTGATTGAGTCCGGCGTTGCGGGTTTGTTCGGTCTGCAACATCGAGCGGGTTTCTTTCAGTGCCTCGGATTCCCGTACCAGTGCTGCGCCTTGAATGTCGTGCTGTTGTTCCAGTTGCTCAAGTGCCTGGCGCACCTGCTTGAGTTCCGCTTCCAGGGTTTCGCGCTGCTCCTCGAACTGCTCGCGCGCTTGTTCGATCGGCTCTTGCGCCTGTTCTTTCAGGCGCTGGGCGAGACGCGAGACCAGTGCGGTCAGCTCGTCATTGATCGGTTCTGCAGACGCTTCGACCGGTTGGCTGCCGTCATCCAGCTCTTTCAGATAGCGATGGATCGTGGTTTTCGAACCGGTGTTGCCCAGTTCGATGCGTACTGCATCGATGCTGGGGTGTTCGCCCCGGGCCAGAATCGCTGCACGCGCGATCTGCACCACTGCTTTGTTTACGCCACCACGGGCCATATGAACTCCTACCGTTTCGTACTGTGGTACATGTCACCACAGTACGCAGTGTACCATGCTGAAAATAAAGTTAAATGCTTGATTAATCACAGGCGGGATATACTGGTATTACCCAATGTCAGATGCCTGAATTGGTTTTTTCATCCCGAAATCAGTACGCCTGCGAGAACACTGCCCATGAGCGAGATCGATCGCTATCTGCAAGCCGCCACCCGTGACAACACCCGCCGCAGCTATCGTTCGGCGATCGAGCATTTCGAAGTGAAGTGGGGCGGGTTCCTGCCAGCGACGGCCGACAGCGTGGCGCGTTATCTGGTCGAGCATGCCGGCGTGCTGTCGATCAATACGCTGAAGCTGCGCTTGTCGGCGCTGGCGCAGTGGCACAACAGTCAGGGCTTTGCCGATCCGACCAAGGCGCCGGTGGTGCGCAAGGTCTTCAAAGGCATTCGGGCGCTGCATCCGGCGCAGGAAAAACAGGCCGAACCGCTGCAACTGCACGATCTGCAGCAGGTGGTCGACTGGCTGGAGCAGGAAGCCAGCAATGCCAGACAAAATCAGGATCGCCCGCAGTTGCTCAAGGCCTATCGCGATCGGGCACTGATCCTGTTGGGGTTCTGGCGTGGCTTTCGCAGTGATGAGTTGTGTCGTCTGCAGATCGAGCATGTGCGGGCGCACGCCGGCAGCGGCATCACTCTGTATCTGCCGCGCAGCAAGGGCGACCGCGACAACCTCGGGCAGACGTATCAGGCGCCGGCGCTGCTCAAGCTGTGCCCGGTGCAGGCCTATATCGACTGGATCACCGAGGCGGCGCTGGTACGCGGTCCGGTGTTTCGCGGCGTCGACCGCTGGGGACATCTGAGCGATGAGGGCTTGCACGCCAACAGCATCATTCCACTGCTGCGTCAGGCGCTGGAACGCGCCGGCATTCCGGCCGAGCGCTACACCAGCCATTCCCTGCGCCGCGGCTTCGCCACCTGGGCGCATCAAAGCGGCTGGGATCTGAAATCGTTGATGAGTTACGTTGGCTGGAAGGATATGAAGTCAGCCATGCGCTATGTTGAAGCCAGCCCCTTTCACGGGATGGCTCGGATTACGGACAAGCCGGCTTCGTCGTAGATATCGTTTTCTTCTATTAATACAGTCAGCTAATAGCGAAAACAAATCAGCAGCATCAGGTTTGCCAATGAGCCATCCGTCAAGTGAGTGGGTAGGATTCACCCATCGAATTCACAACCCTGACGGAGAGTCATCAATGCCTATCATCAACAGCCAAGTAAAACCGTTCAAAGCTACCGCGTTCAAAAACGGCGACTTCGTACAAGTCTCGGACGCTGACCTGAAAGGCAAATGGTCCGTAGTGTTCTTCTATCCAGCCGACTTCACCTTTGTTTGCCCAACCGAGCTGGAAGACCTGGCCGACAACTACGCTGCGTTCCAGAAACTGGGCGTGGAAATCTACAGCGTTTCGACCGACACCCACTTTGCTCACGCTGCCTGGCACAACACTTCGCCAGCGATCGGCAAAATCGAATACACCATGATCGGCGACCCGACCCACGTCATCTCCCGCAACTTCGACGTGCTGATCGAAGAAGCTGGCCTGGCTGACCGTGGCACCTTCGTGATCAACCCTGAAGGCCAGATCAAAATCGTTGAACTGAACGATGGCGGCGTCGGCCGTGACGCTTCCGAGCTGCTGCGCAAGATCAAGGCTGCTCAATACGTTGCTGCTCACCCAGGCGAAGTTTGCCCAGCCAAGTGGAAAGAAGGCGAGGCCACTCTGGCTCCGTCCCTGGACCTGGTCGGCAAGATCTAAGTCTGTGACGCACGCAACACAGGGCGGTACTCCGCACCTACTTCAGTAAGCTGCACCGCCCATTAAAAAAGCCCGGGCGAGATTCGCTCGGGCTTTTTTTCGCCTCGAATAAAGACACAGGAGATCGCCCGTATGTTGGACGCCAATCTTAAAGCCCAGTTGAAATCGTACCTGGAACGGGTCACCCAGCCGATCGAGATCGTTGCTTCCCTCGACGACGGTGCGAAATCCCGGGAAATGCTTGACCTGCTGAAAGACGTTGCCAGTCTTTCGAGCCAGATTACCCTGATTGACAGCGGCACTGATGCCCGCAAGCCGTCGTTCTCGATCAATCGTCCGGGTGCCGACATCAGCCTGCGTTTCGCCGGCATCCCGATGGGCCACGAATTCACCTCGTTGGTGCTGGCCCTGCTGCAAGTCGGCGGCCACCCATCGAAAGCCAGCGCCGAAGTGATCGAACAGATCCGCGCGCTCAAGGGCGAGTTCAGCTTCGAAACCTACTTCTCGCTGTCGTGCCAGAACTGCCCGGACGTGGTTCAGGCGCTGAACCTGATGGCCGTGCTGAACCCGAACATCCGTCACGTCGCCATCGACGGCGCGCTGTTCCAGGACGAAGTCAACGATCGCAAGATCATGGCTGTGCCGAGCATCTACCTCAACGGTGAGAACTTTGGCCAGGGCCGCATGGGTCTGGAAGAAATCCTCGCCAAACTCGACACCGGTGCCATCGAGCGTCAAGCCGAGAAGATCAGCGCCAAAGAAGCCTTTGATGTGCTGGTGGTCGGCGGTGGCCCGGCCGGTGCTTCGGCCGCTATCTATGCCGCCCGTAAAGGCATTCGCACCGGTGTCGCGGCCGAGCGCTTCGGCGGTCAGGTGCTGGACACCATGGCCATCGAGAACTTCATTTCCGTGCAGGAAACCGAAGGCCCGAAACTGGCCACGGCGCTGGAAGAACACGTCAAGCAGTACGACGTCGACATCATGAGCCTGCAACGCGCCGACAAGCTGATCCCGGGCAAGAACGGCGGGCTGCACGAAGTCCACTTCGCCAGTGGTGCGACCCTGAAAGCCAAGAGCGTGATTCTGGCGACCGGCGCACGCTGGCGTGAAATGGGCGTGCCAGGCGAGCAGGAATACCGCAACAAAGGCGTGGCGTACTGCCCGCACTGCGACGGTCCGCTGTTCAAAGGCAAGCGTGTGGCGGTGATCGGCGGCGGTAACTCCGGCGTTGAAGCGGCCATCGATCTGGCCGGTATCGTCTCCCACGTGACCCTGCTGGAGTTCGACGTACAACTGCGTGCCGACGCGGTACTGCAACGCAAACTGCACAGCCTGCCGAACGTCACCGTGATCACCAGTGCGCAAACCACTGAAGTCACCGGCAATGGTGAGAAGGTCAACGGCCTGCGTTACAAGGATCGCAAGGCTGACGAACTGCGCAGCGTCGAGCTGGAGGGGATCTTCGTACAGATCGGCCTGCTGCCGAACACCGACTGGCTCAAAGGCACCATCGAGCTGTCGCCGCGCGGTGAAATCATCGTCGACAACCGTGGCGAGACGTCGATCCCAGGGATCTTCGCGGCGGGCGACGTGACCACTGTGCCGTACAAGCAGATCGTGATTGCTGTGGGCGAGGGCGCTAAGGCTTCCCTCAGCGCGTTCGATCACTTGATCCGTACGTCGGCACCGGCGTAAGCACCAGTCGCTGAAACGAAAAAACCCATGAGCGATCATGGGTTTTTTTATGTCTGACACAAATCCAATTGTAGGAGCGGGCTTGCTTGCGAAAGCGTCCTGTCAGCCCACACCTGCGTTGCATGACTCACCGCTTTCGCGAGCAAGCCCGCTCCCACAAAGGCTTTTTATGCAGTCAGTTACAGCGGCGCAGGCTGGATGATTTCAACCCAGTAGCCATCCGGGTCCTTGATGAACGCCAGGCTTTTCATGCGGCCATCGGTCAAACGCTTCTGGAAATCGCAGCCCAGTTCTTCGAAACGTGCACATGCCGCAACGATATCCGGAACCGAGATGCAGATGTGGCCGAAACCGCGCGGGTCAGTGTTGCCGTTGTGATAGGCAAAGTCGGCATCGTTTTCAGTGCCGTGGTTGTGGGTCAGTTCGAGGATGCCGGGAATCGACTTCATCCACTCGGTGCGGGCAGCGGCGTCGGCCGGGATCTGCGCCTTGTCGACCAGTGCGAGGAAGTACAGGCTGAACTCAGCTTCCGGGAAATCACGTTTTTCCACCAGCGAGAAACCCAGTACGCGGGTGTAGAAGTCCAGCGACTGGGTGATGTCCTTCACGCGCAGCATGGTGTGGTTGAAGACGAAGTTGCGGGTTGCGCTGTCTGGAGTGGCGGTGACGCCGGGGAAAGTGTTCAGTTCGTGCAGGCTCATAGGCCCTCCGTAACAATGGGGCGAGTGAATGGGCGCAATGATACGCATGCGGGGCGGCATCGCCAAACCGAATGCGCGGCTTGCTCTGTGGACGGCCGGGCCTCAGACTTTGCAGCTCAATCTGCGAGTGCCTCTGGTAATGATCCGACCGTTCAAAGCGCTGTTCGTTTGCCTTTTCTCGTCTTTGCTTGCCGCTCCTGCGCTGGCGGACCAGCCGAGTATCACTTGGCCTGCTGGCTGGGAAGTGGAGGCGCTGCCCGATCAAGCCCCTCAGGTTTCGCGCCAGCGCGCGGTGAAAACCGACACCGACGGCAATCAGGTCATGGTGATGGAGTTGACCATGACTCAGGTGGAGGCAGGTCACCAGGTCAATGTGGCGGGCGTTCTGCTGGAAATGCGCAAATCGATACAGAAGGATTTCTTCCAGGGCGGCTATCAGAGTGTTTGCAACAAGGTACACCCGGCGAAGCTCGGCTCTTTGGACGCGCAGGAAACCACCTGCACGATCACTGAAAACGGTCGACATGTGTTGTCGCAAACTTTGGTTGCTGCGGCCGCAGCGGATAAGGCTTATGTACTTTCTTACGCTGGGCAGGCCGAGGTTTATAAGGCAAGCGCCGAGGAAATAGTCGCAGTGAGAAACAGCTTGAAACTTTAAGCGTCTGTTTGCACCTCGACCGGTTTAGATACTCGAAGGAATTAAGCACAAAGTTTAGCAGCGATTACGATTGCAACATCCCGGCGCAAAATGTTTAGCCTCGCGGCTTGTGTGTGTTAAGGCGGATTGATAACTAGCGCGGGGGAAATCGTTGCTTTTGTTAGATATTGTCGAAAAAAAAGCCCCGCATAAAGCAGGGCTTGGTTGTTGACGCAAGATTAGCCGCGCAACCAGGAATCAACGGTAGCTGCACCGTACTGTTCCTTCCAGGCTTTCAGGCCACGGTGGTTGCCGCCCTTGGTTTCGATCAGTTCACCGGTGTGCGGGTTTTGATAAACCTTGACCACGCGAGCACGGCGGGTTTTTGGTGCGGCGGACACTTGCAAGCCGGACTTGGACGGGTTCGGATCGAGGATGGCGATGATGTCTTTCAGGCCTTTGCCGTAGGTTTTCATCAGCCCCTGGAGCTTTTCTTCGAATTCGATTTCTTTCTTGAGCCCGGCATCGTTCTTCAGCGATTCCAGCTGCTTGAGCTGTTCCTGAAGGGCCTTTTCAGCTGCACGAAATTCAGCGAGTCTGGACAATATCTTTACTCCAATAGTGTGTTTGGCTGATACCAACCGCAAACAAAGCTATAAGCCAAGAGCCTTGAAGCGACTCGGTGATAATGGCTCACCTGCCAATCTTGCACAGGCTGAAAAAATTGTAGTAGTTAATGCGCCAAGAGTAAATCCTGATCTTGTCGTCATGTAACAACAGTGGTGTTTTGTATCAATTTGGTGCGTCCGATCGCAGTGCCGGGGTTAATTTGTTTTTAGTTAATGGTGACTTAATGCATCGATGAAGTCGGCGCCGGGCATGGGTTTTCCGAACAGATAGCCCTGCAGGAAGTTGACGTGGTGTGCAGTCAGATAGTCAGCCTGTGCCTGAGTTTCTACACCTTCGGCAACAATACCCAGATCGAGCTTGGCCGAGAGCTCGATAATCGTGTCCAGAATATGTCGCGATAATGCGTCGATCCCGATCATCGCGACGAAGCTTTGATCAATCTTGAGAAAGTCCACATTGAATTTGCGCAGGTAACCCAGGCTTGAATGCCCGGTGCCAAAGTCGTCGATGGCGATCATCACACCCAGCGTATGCAACTGCTCGAACAGTTGGTGCGTGATGTCGCTCGGCTCGATCAGCTCACGCTCGGTCAACTCCAGCACCAGGCTGATGCTGTCGGGCGCGAACGCAGCGAGAAACTCGCGACAGTCTTCGACCAGTTGCAGATCGTGACAGTGACTGGCGGTGATGTTGATACCGATGTGAAACGGTTTGTTGAAACCTGCAGACAACGGGCCGAGCAGGGCGGCAGTCTGCTGCATCAGGGCGCGGGTCATGGGCACGATCAGGCCCGAATGTTCGGCAAACGGGATAAACATGTCCGGGCGCACCAGACCTTCTTTCGGATGTTTCCAGCGCATCAGCACTTCGGCGCCGGACCACTTTTTACTGTCGCCATGCACCACTGGCTGGAAATAAGGGATGAACTCGCCTGCCTCCAGAGCGCGCAGCATTTCATGGCTGGGTGAGGTGGAGCGCCGCTGCAGGACGTGGCCGATAGCACCGGAGATGATCCCGAAAAAAATCAGCAGGCTGAACAGCGGCGGGTATTCGTCGGCCATATAACGCCAGGTTTCGCCCTGCGGGAAGCCTGCGGCGACGCTGAAGGCATAGCGCGAAGACACCAACATACTTTGTGCCACCGGCAACGGCGGCAGGTTGCCTTGATGCACCTTGCCATCGGCGGACAGCCAGTTGTCGCCCACCTGCAGCAACAGCAGCGTCTGTCGGCCAATCAGGCGCAGGACGTTGCTCAGGTGATAGCCATCGAGCGTGGTCAGCGCGCCGCCGCGACCTTCGCTGAGCCGATATACCAGCAGCGCGGTGTTGGGCGTAACGGGATTGCCGTTCATCAACCACAGTTTGCCTTGGGTGTAGTCGCCCGGGTTCACGGCTTCCTTGTACTCACCGAACAGCGAGCTGCAATAGAGATTGTTGTCCCACACCAGATTGGTCGAGCGCACGAAAGGCCGACGGGTCACCTGTTCACGCAACGCCAGTTTGACGCTGTCGCAGGGCTGGCCGGCCAATGGCAGCAGATCGCTGGCGGCCTGGGCGGTGTTGTCGAGCATCAGTTCGACCTGACGCAACGCCTCATCGGCGGTGCTTTGCGTGCTCTGCTGCAAGGTGCGCTCGGCTTGCATATACAGAATCCCTGTGCCCAGAAGCACCGGCAGCAGGGCGCAAAGCAGGGTCACAATCATGCGCACGCTACGTTTGCGGCGGGGTCTGACAGTCAACGGCATGGGCACATCCTGTTGCAATGGAAGGGGAAACTCTCGAATGCAGACCTGGCAACGGCGCGCCTGTGAAACACCGCGGAGTCAAGAGGCATGATAGATGGCCGTTGGCGCTTGCGCTGCTCAAGGCGAGTTGAGCTGCGTGGCGAGTTCGATAAAGGCCAACGTCGCCGGCGAAGCCTGACGTTGATCGAGCACGGCGAGGCCGATCTGGCGTTGCACGGCGGGTACCAGCGGCTTCTTCACGTAACGCGGCGTCGCATCGTCCGGCAACGAGCATTCGGCCACGACGGTAATTGCGTCACCCCGGCCCACGACGTCCAGGGTGCTGAGCAATTGCGAGCAGCGATAGCGGATCTTCGGTTGCAGGCGCGCGGCAGTGAACAGGCGCGAAACCAGCTCCGATGAACCGGCTTCGGTCAGGGCAAACGGATCGGCACACAGATCCTTGAGGCTCAGCGCGGTGCGTTTTGCCAATGGATGATCGGCTGGCAGCAGGGCAACCATCTGGTCTTCTGCCAAGGCAAAAGTGTCGAAACGCTCCTGAGGCAACACCACAAACCCGATGTCGATCCGCCGCTCTTCCAACCACTGAATAACCTGCCTGTCCGGCCCCTCATCAATGTGCACTTCAATGCCCGGATGCGCCTGGCGATAGCGCTGCAAAATCGTCGGCAGCAACTTGATCGATGACGTCGGGCCGAACGAACCGATGCGCAACGTGCCGCTTTTCATGCCCCGCGCATCGGCCGCCTCCTGACGCAGGGTGTTGGCCAGACCAAGCATGGCCCGTGCGCGCTGCAGCAATTGCTCACCGATGTCGGTGAGTTCGACTTGCGACTGATGGCGGTGTAGCAGTTCGACGCCCAATTCCTCCTCCAGAGACTTCATCGCGTGCGACACCGCTGACTGCGAAATTCCCAAACGATGGGCGGCGAGGGTGAAACCGCGCAGTTCAGCGACCAGCGAGAAGATCTCCAGTTGAGTGAGGGTCATGAGTATTTGCTCATTTTACGATGAGGTTAAATGAGGTGAATGATACGCCATCTTTCCAGCTGCATTACCTGGAGCATCATGCGCAACCTCGAGCAAATCCACGCAACGACCTCCGAGCGGCCGGTTTATCTGACTCTGGCAGCGGTGACCATGATTTGGGGCGGGACCTTTGTCGCCGGGCGTTTTCTGGCGGGCAGCCTCAGCCCGTTGTTCGCCGCCAGCCTGCGCTTCCTGCTCGCCAGTGCGGCGTTGCTGGGGTTCCTGTGGCTGGCGCGCATCCCGCTGGCACGACCGACGTCCCGGCAATGGCTGCAACTGTTGTTGCTGGGGTTCTTCGGGATTTTCTTCTATAACCTGTGCTTCTTTTATGGCCTGCAATACATCAACGCTTCACGGGCCTCGTTGATTGTTGCGTTGAATCCGGCCGTGATCGGTCTGGCCTCGTGGTTGTTGTTCAAGGAGCGCATGGGGCGGATGAAAGTCGCCGGTATTGCGATCTGTATCGCTGGCGCTGGCCTGGTGATCGTCAGCCGTAATCCGCAATTGCTTGCCGCGACGCCTGACGCGTGGATCGGCGATCTGTTGATTCTTGGTTGTGTGTTGGGTTGGGGCGTTTACTCGCTGTTTTCACGGGGGCTGAATCAGTCACTCGGCCCGGTGCAGACCGTGACGCTTTCCGTGCTGATCGGCACAGTGATGCTCTGGACGCTGGCGGCGTTGCGCGGCGAGGTAAGCTGGGTCGCATTGATCAGCCTCGGTACGCCGCAGTGGTTGAGCCTGATCTACCTGGGTGTGCTCGGCTCGGCGCTGGCCTACATCGGCTACTACGACGGTATCCGCAAAATCGGCGCGACCCGTTCCGGCGTGTTCATCGCCCTGAATCCGCTGACAGCCGTGGTTCTCGGCGCGCTGCTGCTCGGCGAACAACTGACGTTGAGCCTGTATCTGGGAGGCGGCCTGGTGCTGGTGGGGATTTACCTGTGCAACAAACCCCTTGCACCAATGCGAAAAAGGCGGATTTTATAGAGAGGGCAGACAACCCTATTTACGCTGTGTAGAATCGGGTTACGCATACAATAATAATCGTCTTCTGGCAGCAGAAGCCTCGCCCGCAAGAGCCTTGGGTCGACAATGAAGATATTCGGGTTTCAACTGATCTACGGTGACTTCCTCGCCCGCAGTGTGCGAGGCATCTCCTGCGCACCACCCAGCGATCTCAGCATTACTGACAAATAACCCTGGTTAATTGATAAGAATGATGAGGCGTCACCATGGCAGATTTATACGAAAACCCAATGGGCCTGATGGGCTTTGAGTTCATCGAGTTCGCATCGCCGACTCCTGGCACCCTGGAGCCGATCTTCGAGATCATGGGCTTCACCAAGGTCGCAACCCACCGCTCCAAGAACGTGCACCTGTACCGTCAGGGCGCGATCAATCTGATCCTCAACAACGAACCCAATAGCGTCGCTTCGTACTTCGCGGCCGAACACGGCCCGTCGGTGTGTGGCATGGCGTTCCGCGTCAAGGATTCGCAAAAGGCCTACAGCCGCGCGCTGGAACTCGGCGCCCAGCCGATCCACATCGAAACCGGCCCGATGGAACTCAACCTGCCAGCGATCAAAGGCATCGGCGGTGCGCCGCTGTACCTGATTGACCGTTTCGGCGAAGGCAGCTCGATCTATGACATCGACTTCGTGTTCATCGAAGGCGTTGATCGCAACCCGGTCGGTGCCGGCCTGAAGATCATCGATCACCTGACCCACAACGTGTATCGCGGGCGTATGGCTTACTGGGCCAACTTCTACGAGAAGCTGTTCAACTTCCGCGAGATCCGCTACTTCGACATCAAGGGCGAATACACCGGCCTGACCTCGAAAGCGATGACCGCACCGGACGGCATGATCCGCATCCCGCTGAACGAAGAGTCGTCCAAGGGCGCCGGGCAGATCGAAGAGTTCCTGATGCAGTTCAACGGCGAGGGCATCCAGCACGTGGCGTTCCTCACCGACGATCTGGTCAAGACCTGGGATCAGTTGAAGAAGATCGGCATGCGCTTCATGACCGCGCCGCCGGACACCTACTACGAAATGCTCGAAGGCCGCCTGCCGAATCACGGCGAGCCGGTGGATCAACTGCAATCGCGGGGCATCCTGCTCGACGGTTCGTCGAACCCGGACGACAAGCGCCTGCTGCTGCAGATCTTCTCGGAAACCCTGATGGGCCCGGTATTCTTCGAATTCATCCAGCGCAAGGGCGATGATGGTTTCGGCGAGGGCAACTTCAAGGCCCTGTTCGAATCGATCGAGCGTGATCAGGTGCGTCGTGGTGTGCTGACCACCGAGTAATCCGCCACTAGAATGAAAAAATCCCGGCTTGCAGTCATGCACAGCCGGGATTTTCTTGCGTCAGCAAAACTGTGGGAGCGAGCTTGCTCGCGAATTCGGTCTTTCGTTCAAGGTCTTGGTTGACTGACCTGACGCTTTCGCGAGCAAGCCCGCTCCCACAGTAGTTTTGTATTGCTTTTAAGAGCGGCGCTGTCGCATCAGGTGTTTGAAGCCTTCGAAGATCAGCACCACAACGGCGAGCCAGATCGGAATGTAAGTCAGCCACTCGCCGGCCTTGATGCTTTCACCGAGCAACAGCGCCACACCGAGTAGCAGCACCGGTTCCACATAACTGAGCAAACCAAACAGGCTGAACGGCAACAAGCGGCTGGCAATGATGTAGACCACCAGCGCCGAAGCACTGATCAGGCCGAGCAGCGGAATCAGCCACAGCAGCCCCGGATACTGATCGAACACGCCAAAGCCTTGCTCGCCACCGCGCACAAACCAGTAGGCCACCGGCAGCATCAGCGTCATGTCGACCCATAGACCGCCAAGGTTGTCAGTCTTCAAGCGTTTGCGCAGCACGAAGTACAGTGGATACCCGACCACGACTACCAGCGTCGCCCAGGAAAAACCGCCGACCTGATACAACTCGTTCGCCACACCCAGGATTGCAAAGAACACCGCGATCTTCTGCAGGTACGACAGGCTGTCGCCGTACACAATGCGCCCGGTCAGCACCATCGCCAGCGGCAACAGGAAATAACCCAGCGACACGTCGAGGCTGTAGCCATTGAGCGGCGCCCACATGAACAGCCACAACTGCACGCCGAGCAAACCGGCCGAAACGATCAGGCCGCCGATCAGCTTCGGATAGCCCGCAACCCGCCGCAGCAGCTCCAGTACCCGCCGCCATTCACCGGACACCAGCATGAACACGGTCATGCACGGCACCGTCAGCAGCATCCGCCAGCCGAAGATCTCTACGCCGCTCAACGGCGTGAGCAGCGAGGTGTAGTAATACATGACGGCAAACAGCACCGAGGCTGAAACCGATAGAGCGATACCTTTAGACAAACTGTCCTCGCGGGTGGGTGATCAAACAGGGCGCGCAGGATACGTGGTTTTTGTGCTGAATATTGGCCGAGTGCTCATTATTTCCAACATGCACATTGGCGCCGCCCCCTCACCAGCGTAGTCAGTGGATTCGGGCAGAGCCCGAAATCCTTAGCGGGTTCGCGCGCATTACTGTTGTGCTTTCAACGGATTTGCGAAGTGCTCGATGTACATCTGACCAAACCGGTAAGAGGCGTAATCAGTCAAGTGGCCGATGTCACGGTAGACCGGCAGGCCGTCGACGGTCGTCGCGCAATCGGCCTGCGCGCATTGCACGCTTTTCGGATCGATCACCAGCAAGCTCGGGTATTCGGACTTCAATTCATTCAACAGCCTGGCCAATACCGGTTCTTCACTGCCTGACCAGGGTGTCGTGGCGCAGGCGCGGCTTTGCTCGGTACTGCCCAGCGTGCCGCGCAACTTGACCTGCTTCGACAGGCATTCGTTGATCCCCGCCGGCATTCGCAGCGTGCTCAGCAAAAAGACCGGAGTTGCACCTGACTTGACGATAATGTCCAGTGCTTCGCGGATCGCCACCCCCAAGCGTTGGTGAGATAACTCAAGGCTGCGAGGGTCATCCAGGCGGGTAACAACGGCGTCGCTCAGATACGCCTCCCAGATCTGGCCGATGATCACGTACTGAAAGTGATGGCTGGCCACGATGTCGTAGTAACGTTGAGTGGCATCGTGGCACTTTTGATACAGCGCGTTCTTGTATTTGTACCAGTTGTACAAATAGACACCAGGCATCGTCAGGCACGCCGGGTAAGCCTGGGCGAGTACTGAAAGGTTGGCATCTTTGGCCAGTGATTCGACAAAACCCCAATACTGGTTCGAATAGGAATCCCCCATCAGGAACGCGTTGGGCGTGTCCCGCACAGCACCGAATACGCAGCCGGGATCAGCACCGTCGCTGACACCCAGGCAACCCTCCCGGGCAGGCGGAATGGCGGCGCTCAGGGTGTCGAACTGGCTGCCGTAGGCGTGGCCGAAGCGCAATGGCCAACCGTCATGTTTCTCGCCCGCTGCGTGCAACAACGACAGGCTGACCGCCGGCAGGACCATCAACCAGAGCAGTGTCTTGCCAAACCGTACGCGTGTTCTGCGAAACCGGTTTTCAACCAGCACATAGGAGGCGTAGCCGATGATGAAGGTGGCGATGAAATAAACGGTCGTCAGCAGCGGAGTCAGGGCAAGGCCCATGTAATTCATCACCGCGAGGATTGGCCAGTGCCACAAGTACAGCGAGTACGAGAGCGTGCCAATCAACACCAGCGGTTTGAACGCCAATAACCTGGAGGTCAGGCTGTTATCGCCGATACCGCGAAAGAGCAGCACTGCGGTGGCGAGGCACACGACAATGGCGTGGTAACCGGGAAAGCCAGACAGGATGCCTTCTCGGGTGGCGCAGTAGAAGATCGTGGCCAGCGCCAGCACACAGACCAACGTGGCACTTGTGCGATTGAGCCTGAAGTTTTGCGCACTGAAGATGACGGCGCAGGAGCCGATCATCAATTCGAAGATTCGAGCGGTGAAGAAGTAGTAGTTCTTGTCGGGGTAGGCGCGGGACAGATAGAGCGCGAGTGCGATCGCCGCCAGGGTCAAGCCCAATACCGTCGCCTTGAACACGCTTTTCGCCACATACCGGTCGAGCAGCCAGATACCCAGCGGCAAAGCCAGATACCACTGCCATTCGATGGCCAGTGACCAGGTGTGCAGCAACGGCAAGCTTGCGGCATCGGGTGTGGCATAGCCGGTGGTGGCTTTTGAGAAGTACTGGTTGGAAATGATTAACGAGGTGTACTTTTCGCTCTTGAGAAATTCGACATAGTCATTGGGCAAGTACAGCAATGTCGTGGCGATCAGTGTGGCAATCAGCAGTGCAATCACCGCCGGTTGCAGGCGCCAGATGCGCCGGTTGTAAAACCCGGCAAAACTGAATGTACCGTTGTCCAGCGACTTCATGATGATCGAGGTCGTCAGGTAGCCCGAGATCACGAAGAAGATATCGACGCCAATAAAACCCGACGGAAACAGCGCCAGGCCGCCGTGAAAAATCAAGACAAGCAGCACAGCGATTGCGCGCAGGCCGTCGACATCCGCACGGTATTGCAGTGAAGGTTTCCCATCTCCGGAGACGGCCCCTGCCAGCGGCGAAGCGTGCGTGGTCGATGCGTCCTTGTTGCCAATTACTTTGAACAGCATCCCGCGCAGAGGCTTGCACGCTAACTGAAAAGGGCGGTTGAACATCATTTATCCCGGGCCATTTGCACACGATCAATCAGCGTTTTCCATTTGATCGCACTTGGTTCAATGAAAAAAAACAGCCGATTGTATCGGCTGTTGTACAACGAGGGAAAAACTTATGGCTGGCGCGGTTTACGGCCCGACACAAAATGGCTCACATCGTTGAACCCCGGCGTTGACGCATGCCCCGGTGTCACCAGCGAATCGATAAACGCTTCATCCTCCGCCGTGATTTTCACCGCTTGCGCCTTGGTGTAGGCGTCCCACTGTTGTTCGGTGCGCGGGCCGACGATCGCCGAAGTCACGGCGCTGTTGTTCAGCACCCAGGCAATCGCGAACTCGACGATACCGACCCCACGGCCCTGGGTATATTGCTGAATCTGCTGGGCAATGCGCAGCGATTCCACCCGCCATTCGGTTTCCAGAATGCGTTTGTCCTGGCGCCCGGCGCGGCTGTTGGCGTCCGGTGTCACATCGGGTGCGTATTTGCCGCTGAGCACGCCACGGGCCAGCGGGCTGTAAGGCACCACACCCAGACCGTAGGTTTGCGCAGCGGTGATCTGCTCGGTCTCGGCCTGGCGGTTGACGATGTTGTACAGCGGCTGGCTGATCACCGGGCGATCGACACCCAACTGGTCAGCGATACGAATCACCTCGGCAATGCGCCAGCCGCGATAGTTCGACAGGCCCCAGTAGCGAATCTTGCCCTGGCGAATCAGATCGCCAATCGCCGACACGGTGACTTCCAGCGGCGTGTTGTGGTCTTCGCGGTGCAGGTAATAGATGTCGAGGTAGTCGGTGCCGAGGCGCGTCAGGCTGGCCTCCAGACCATTGAAGATATGCTTGCGGCTCAAGCCGCTGCGGTTCGGTACGCCGTCCGCCGGGCCGAATCCGACCTTGGTCGCCAGCACCCATTCGTGACGGTGTCGGGCGATCGCCTCGCCGACGATTTCCTCCGAACGGCCGTTGGTGTAGACGTCGGCGGTGTCGATAAAATTGATGCCCTGATCCCAGGCCTTGTGGATGATGCGCAGCGAATCCTCTGCGCTGGTCTGCTCGCCAAACATCATCGTGCCGAGGGTGAGGGTGGACACCTGCAACCCCGAGTGCCCCAGTGTGCGGTAGCTCATGCCGAAATCCTTTTGTCGGTGGGAAAACTCCAATCAAATACCAGAAGCATCCCACGGGGCAAAGTGAATTATCGGCTGAGCAAACCGGCTGCAATAAACAAGGAGCAAAAAAGATCGCAGCGTGTTTACGCCCGCAACGTGCGCGTCATGCGCAGCGCCAGCAAGCTCCCGCCGACGATCACACCCGCCAGCAGATACAACGCGGCATCGGTCGAACCGGTGCTGTCCTTGACCCAACCCACCAGGTACGGGCTGAGGAAACCGGCCATCTGCCCCATCGAGTTGATCAAGGCCAGACCTCCGGCCGCCGCGCCCGCGCTCAACATCGCGGTCGGCACCGGCCAGAACATCGGCAGACCGGTCAGCGCGCCCATGGTGGCAATGGTCAGACCGAGGATGGCGATAGCCGGGTTGGCGGCGAAGTTCACCGCAATCACCAGGCCGATGGCGCCCATCAGCATCGGCACAACAAGGTGCCAGCGACGTTCTTTGCGCAAGTCCGCCGAACGCCCTACCAGCAGCATGAACACCGCCGCCAGCAGATACGGAATCGCGCTCAGCCAGCCGATCACCAGGTTGTCGCTGAAACCGAGGTTCTTGATGATCGACGGCAGCCAGAAGTTGATCGCGTACACGCCGCTCTGGATGCAGAAGTAGATCAGGCCGAAGGCCCAGATCGCCGGGTTCTTGAACACCGCGAGCAGCGAGTCAGTGGTGGTTTTCGGTTTGTTCGCCTGGTCTTCGGCCTGGTCCGCCTCAAGCACCGCGCGTTCATGCGGGCTTAGCCACTTGGCGTTGGCAAAGCTGTCGCTCAGCAGGAAATAGGCGAGGGCGCCGAGGATGACCGTCGGAATACCTTGCAGCAGAAACATCCACTGCCAGCCCGCCAGTCCACCTTGCCCGGCGGCGAAGTGGTTGAGGATCCAGCCGGAAAACGGACTGCCGAGCAGGCCGGACACCGGGATCGCCGACATGAACAGCGCCATGATCCGCCCACGGCGGAACGTCGGGAACCACTGCGAGAGGTAGAGCACCACGCCCGGGAAGAACCCGGCTTCGGCCGCACCGGTAAACAGGCGCAGGGTGTAGAACTGGGTCGGCGTGGTGACGAACAACAGGCAGGTCGACAGCGTGCCCCAAGTGATCATCATCACGGCAATCCAGCGTCTCGGACCGAATTTGGTCAGCGCCAGGTTGCTCGGTACACCGCACAGCACGTAGCCGATGAAGAAGATCCCGGCGCCGAGGCCGTACACGGTTTCGCTGAACTTCAGCGCGTCGAGCATCTGCAGTTTGGCGAAGCCAACGTTGACCCGGTCGAGGTAGTTGAACAGGTAGCAGATGAAGATGAAGGGGATCAAACGCAGGGTAATGCGTTTGTAGACGGCGTTTTTACCGGCGTCGATGGTCTGGGTAGCTGCGGCGCTCTGCGACATGGCGGCTCTCTCTTTATTATGATTTTTTGCGATGCACAGGTTAACGTTGATCGCCCTGAGAGTCTCGGCCACCTGTGGCCGGATTGTCTTTGTGCCTGAGCACAGGGTTTGCCGCCAGACCCTGTGCGCGTGAACAACCGTCCGCGCCTGTTTTAAAGGATTCTAGTCGTTATGTTCGAACTCGATCACGATCTTGCCCAGGATATCGTCGACCGGGCCATGGCCATTTTGCCGTACAACGTCAACGTCATGGACAGCCAGGGCCTGATCCTCGGCAGTGGTGAGCCGGAGCGCATCAACACCCGTCACGAAGGTGCGCAACTGGTGCTGGCCAACGGGCGAGTGGTGGAGATCGACGCGCAAACCGCCGTGCATCTGAAAGGTGTGCAGCCGGGGATTAACCTGCCGCTGTTGCTCGATCAGCGCTTGATCGGTGTGCTTGGCATTACCGGCGAACCGGAGCAACTGCGCACCTACGCCGAGTTGGTGCGCATGACTGCGGAAATGCTGGTCGGCCAGCGCAATCAGCAGGCCGAGCAGCAATGGCGGCGGCAACGTTGCGATGACCTGCTGGCGTTGCTGTTGAGCGAAGCGGGGAACTCGCCGCGCTTGGTAGATGAGGCGCAGCAGCTGGGCCTCAAGCCGCAACTGACCCGGGTGCCGTATCTGTTCGAACTGGGTCTGGAGCACGGGCCGGGGCAGACCGTCGAGGCGTTGAGCGCATGGCTGACCTCGCGGTATCCGGATAGCTGGTGCGTGAGCTCCGCCAAGTCATCACTGCTGTGGTGTCGGCCGGCGGGGCAGACGGTTGAGCATGATCGTCTGCTGGAAAAGCTTGATGGCCTGGGCTGGAACATTCTGCGCATCGCCGTTGGCGGGCAGGCGGACGGGTTGGCAGGGTTGCGCCGCTGTTATCGGCGGGTCGGCGATCTGCTGGCTTATGGCCGGGACGTGTTGCCGCACTCGCGATTGCTGACGCTCAATCGCTATCGTCTGCCGGTGATGCTCTGGCGCCATCGCAACGATGATGCGCTGGATGAATTGCTCAAACCGTTGCGCAAGGTCATCGCCAAGGACAGCAACGGCCAGTTGCTCGCGACCCTGCGCAGCTGGTGTGAGCATGATGGGCAGAGCCAGGCGTGCGCCGATGCGCTGGGCATTCATCGCAACAGTCTGCGTTACCGGATGGAGCGGATTGCCGAGTTGAGCGGGGTTGATCCGTTGCGGCTGGACGGGATGTTGGCGTTGTACCTTGGCGTACAGTTGTTGCCGCAGACTGATCCGGGTTGATTGGGTGTTTTCACCGACGCCTTCGCGAGCAAGCCCGCTCCCACAGGAGGAACGCATTCCAGGGTGGGAGCGGGCTTGCTCGCGAAGAGGCCGGTACATCCAGCGCATATCTCGCTGGGCTTTTGTAGAAAAGAACAATAAACGCCCACCGCGCTTGTGCAGCGGACAGGCGTCAATGCGCATGCCGACTGGCAGCATGAGGAGCATTGGAACTGGAGAATTCGCATGAAAATCGTCATCGCCCCCGATTCGTTCAAGGACAGCCTGAGTGCCCAAGGCGTTGCCGAAGCCATTGCGCTGGGGCTGGCGCAAGTCTGGCCGCAGGCGACATTGGTCAAGTGCCCGATGGCCGACGGTGGCGAGGGCACAGTGGAGTCGATTCTTGCCGCGTGTGAAGGTGAACTGCGCCGCACCCGGGTGCGCGGGCCGCTGGGTACACCGGTCGACGCCGCATGGGGCTGGCTGCCACATAACCACACTGCGATCATCGAAATGGCCGAGGCCAGTGGTTTGCAACTGGTGCCTACGGGGCAGCGCGATGCCTGCATCACCAGCACCTTCGGTACCGGTGAACTGATTCGCGCCGCGCTGGATGCCGGCGCGCAACGGGTAATTCTGGCGATCGGCGGCAGCGCCACCAACGACGGCGGCGCCGGCGCCATGCAGGCGCTCGGGGTGAAATTGCTCGATGCGCAAGGCCAAGCGCTGGTGCCGGGCGGTCTGGCATTGGCGCAACTGGCGCGGCTGGACTTGAGTGAACTTGATCCACGTCTGAAGCAGGTGCGCTTCGACATCGCCGCCGACGTCAACAATCCGCTGTGCGGGCCGCACGGTGCCTCGGCGATTTTCGGCCCGCAAAAGGGCGCGTCACCGGTCCAGGTGCAGCAACTGGATCAGGCGCTGGGACACTTCGCCGAGCTCTGCGCGCAAGCGTTGGGCAAGGACGTTCGCGATGAACCGGGCAGCGGTGCGGCAGGTGGATTGGGCTTTGCGGCGAAGGCGTTTCTCGGAGCGCAGTTTCAGGCCGGCGTTGAAGTGGTGGCCGAGTTGGTGGGGCTGGCCGAAGCGGTCAACGGCGCCGATCTGGTGATCACCGGAGAAGGGCGGTTCGACGCGCAAACCCTGCGCGGCAAGACCCCGTTCGGCGTGGCGCGGATTGCCAAACAACACGATGTCCCGGTCATTGTCATCGCCGGCACGCTGGGCGAGGGTTATCAGGAACTCTACGAGCACGGTATCGATGCGGCATTCGCCGTGACCAGCGGCCCGATGACCCTGGAACAGGCCTGCGCCGAAGCCCCGCGCCTGTTGCGCGAACGGGCGACTGACATTGCCCGCGTCTGGCAGATGGCAGCGAAATCCTGAGCAAACCCTGTAGGAGCTGCCGAAGGCTGCGATCTTTTGATTTTGATGTTCAAAAAAAAACAAGATCAAAAGATCGCAGCCTTCGGCAGCTCCTACAGGGGGATCGCAAGGTGTTTCAGCGTTGAAACACCTTGAAAAATATTTTCGCTTTACACGAAATCTTCCTAAAGCCCAGCCGATACAGAGATCAGGCGCACACAGATTCCCTCGAATGGTGACGCCGGACTGAACCCGCCCCAGGGGTCAGTGATGACGGCAAGGACGCTCGCAGCTACCTCTATCCGAGAGTCCAACCATGTCCTTGCGTAACCTGAATATCGCGCCCCGTGCCTTCCTCGGTTTTGCCTTTATCGCCTTGCTGGTGATTGTCCTTGGTGTGTTCGCCGTCAACCGCATGTCGACCATCCGCCAGGCTTCCATCGACATGGAGACCAATCAACTGCCCAGCGTTGCCTACCTTGGCAAAGTGACTGAAAACGTTCTGCGTCTGCGGATTCTCTCGTTCCGTGTGCTGATCAATCGTGAGCCGGCAGCGTTGCAGGATGCTGAGGGCCGTATCAACGAGCTGGTGGACAAAGTGCGCAGCGCCCAGGCCAGCTACGCCGCACTGCCTGCCGGTGGTGAAGAATTGGCGCAGTACAAGGCCTTCGCCGTGACACTGGACAACTACCTGCAAGCACAAAACCAGATGATGGAACTGTCGCGTCAGGACAAGATCGAGGAGATGCGCACCCTGATCAACACGCGCATCAAGGACGGCACCGATCAGATGGGCGAGCAGCTCAACAAACTGATCGCAATCAACTCCGCTGACGCGAAAACCGCCTCCGGTCAGGCCGGCGAGCACTACGACAGTGCCATTACCGGCATCGTTATCGTTGCTGTCGTCGCTGCGCTCGCTACGGTATTGCTGGCCTTGCTGCTGACTCGCAGCATCGTCACACCGCTCAATCGCGCAGTGGCAGCCGCACAAACCATCGCCAGCGGCAACCTGAGCAAAACCATCGAAGTCGATGGCAAGGACGAAGCTACGCAGTTGCTGCAGGCCCTGTCCACGATGCAGATCAACCTGCGTAAAACCATCGAACAGATCGCCGGTTCCGCGACTCAGTTGGGCGCGGCGGCCGAAGAGCTGAGCGCGGTCACCGAAGAAGCCTCCCGTGGCCTGCAACAGCAGAACAACGAGATCGAACAGGCCGCCACCGCCGTCAACGAAATGACCGCCGCCGTGGAAGAGGTGGCACGCAACGCGGTGTCGACGTCCGAAGCGTCGAACCAGTCGACCCAGGCCGCTCGTGAAGGTCGCGATCAAGTGGTGAAGACCGTCGACGCGATCCAGACCATGACCCATGACGTGCAGAGCACCGCGCAAATGATCGAAGGCCTCGCCGCGCAGGGCCGCGACATCGGTAAAGTGCTGGACGTGATCCGCGCCATTGCCGAACAGACCAACCTGCTGGCCCTCAACGCCGCGATCGAAGCGGCGCGTGCCGGTGAGGCCGGACGCGGTTTCGCCGTGGTGGCGGACGAGGTGCGCGCCTTGGCCCATCGCACCGCGCAATCGACCCAGGAAATCGAAAAAATGGTCGCCGGCATCCAGAACGGCACCGGCGAAGCGGTTTCGTCGATGCAGCAAAGCAACCAGCGCACCCAGACCACCCTGGAAATGGCCCGCGCTGCGGGTGTGGCGCTGGAACAGATCACCCAGTCGATCCACCAGATCAACGAACGCAACCTGGTCATCGCCAGTGCCTCTGAAGAACAGGCGCAGGTCTCGCGTGAGGTCGACCGCAACCTGGTCAACATCCGTGATCTGGCCACCCAATCGGCCGCCGGGGCCAACCAGACCAGCGCCGCCACCCATGAACTGTCGCGTCTGGCGGTGGATTTGAATGCCATGGTGGCGCGTTTTGTGATTTGAGATAGGGTGAAGGCTGGAGACCGCGCAATCAGGAGACGTGCATGCGCTATTCAGCCTTGACCCAACGAATCGCCGGGGAGGGAGCAGCGGCCTGGCAGATTCATGACCGAGCGCTGGAGTTGCGCGCCGAGGGTGTCGATATCCTGCTGCTGAGCGTGGGCGATCCGGATTTCGACACGCCGCTGCCGATCATCCACGGCGCCATCGATAGCCTGCTGGCGGGCGATACGCATTATTCCGAAGTGCGTGGCCGGTTGGCGCTGCGCAAGCTGATTGCCGCGCGCCACCAGCGGCGCAGCGGTCAGGTGGTGGATGCCGAGCACGTGATCGTGCTGCCCGGCGCGCAATGCGCGGTGTATTCGGTGGCTCAGTGTCTGCTGGACCCGGGGGACGAGGTGATCGTCGCCGAGCCGATGTACGTGACTTATGAAGGTGTGTTCGGCGCCTGCGGTGCGACGGTGGTGCCGGTGCCTGTGAAGCCGGAGAACGGCTTTCGCGTTGATCCCGCCGATGTTGCGGCACGAATCACGCCGAAAACCCGTGCCCTGTTGCTCAACAGCCCCAACAATCCTTCCGGCGCAAGCCTTTCCTTGCTGATCTGGCAAGAGCTGGCGGCGCTGTGCGTGCGTCACGATTTATGGCTGATCAGTGACGAGGTCTACAGCGATCTGCTCTACGAAGGCGAGCACATCAGCCCGGCGAGCCTGCCGGGCATGGCCGAGCGCACCGCAACCATCAACAGTCTGTCGAAATCCCATGCCATGACCGGTTGGCGCATTGGCTGGTCGATCGGCCCGAAGGTGCTGGCCGAGCATCTGGTGAACCTGTCGTTGAGCATGCTCTTCGGTCTGCCGGATTTTGTGCAGAAAGCCGCGGAGGTCGCGTTGGCAAGCGATCTGCCGGAGGTGACGCAGATGCGCGACGAGTATCGATTGCGCCGCGATCTGGTGTGCGAGCGCTTGCGTGGTTGCCCGGGGTTGCAACCGATCCGCCCGGATGGCGGGATGTTCGTGATGGTCGATGTGCGCCAGACCGGGTATGGCGCGCAGGCATTTGCCGAGCGGTTGCTGGAAGGGTACGGGGTGTCGGTGTTGGCCGGCGAAGCGTTCGGGCCGAGTGCGGCGGGGCATATTCGCATCGGGCTGGTGCTGGACCGGGTGAAACTGGCCGATGCCTGCGCGCGGATTGCGTTGTGTGCGGTGCAGCTGTTGCAGGCGCGTAGTGCCTGACAGTGTTGTGTTGCCTGAACTGGCCTCTTCGCGAGCAAGCCCGCTCCCACAGTGGATAGGTGTGTACATAATGTTATCTGTACACACCGAACCCTGTGGGAGCGGGCTTGCTCGCGAATGCAATCTGCCATTCAGCACATTTTTCAGCCCTGCCAAGCCACCGGATTCACCAGATTTACAGGCTTCTCCCCAGCCAAAGCAGCAAGCAGATTGTCCACCGCACACCGCGCCATCGCCTCGCGCGTCTCATGCGTCGCCGAACCCATGTGCGGCGTCGCCACCACATTGTTCAACTGCAACAACGGCGAATCATGATTCAGCGGTTCACGCTCGAACACATCCAGCCCCGCCGCGCGAATCCGCTGATGGCGCAACGCGTCGATCAGCGCTGCCTCATCCACCACTTTGCCGCGAGAGATATTGATGAAGATGCTTTCCGGGCGCATCAGCGCAAACTGCTCGGCGCCGATCAGGCCTTCGGTTTGCGCGGTCAGCGGCAGGGTCAGGCAGATGAAATCGGCCTCTTGCAGCAGCGCTTCAAGACTGCGGTACTGCGCCGCAAAACGCGACTCGACCGCCGGTTTGCGTGACTGACTGTGGTAAAGCACCGGCATGCCAAAACCGAAATGCCCGCGCTGCGCCAACGCCTCGCCGATGCGCCCCATGCCGATGATGCCCAGGGTCTTGCCGTGCACATCGGTGCCGAAATGCGCCGGGCCGATGTTGCGATGCCATTGGCCGCTGCGCACCATATTCGCCAGCTCGACTACGCGCCGGGCCGTGGCGAGGATCAGCGCGAAACCGGTATCGGCGGTGGTTTCAGTGAGCACGTCCGGGGTGTTGCTGAGGAGGATCTTGCGCCGGGTCAGGTAATCGATGTCGTAGTTGTCGACGCCCACCGAAACGCTGGCAATCGCCTGCAGTTGCGGCGCCAGGTTGAGCAACGCCGCGTCGAGTTTCAGGCTGGCGCCAAGCAAACCGTGGGCGCCGGGCAGGGCGTCACGCAGTTTCATCAGGCCGTCAGCGTCGAGGCTTTCGATCAGCGTCACTTCACACTGTTGCTGCAGACGCGACATCAGCGCTGGCGACAGTTTTTTGTACAGCACGACATGTTTTTTCATGAACAAAAATCTCTTCAGGAATGCGCCGGCACGGGACGCGTGACAACGGCTTTGGCCACGACGCGGTCACTGGCGCCGGGCTTGAGAAAAATCGTCAGCACCACAGACAGCAGCAGCGCGCCGCTCATCAGCAGGTACGAGGCACCGGGCGAACCGGTGGAGCTGTTCAGATAGCCGACCAGATACGAGCCGCCGAACGAGCCGAGCGCGCCCATGCTGTTGATCAGCGCCATGGCACCGCCGGCGACGTTGGCCGGCAGGATCTCCGGAACGATGGCGAAAAACGGCCCATACGGCGCGTACATGCAAGCACCGGCGATTACCAGCAGCGTGTACGACCACCAGAAATGCTCGGCGCCCAAAGCATAAGAGCCGTAGAACGCAATGGAGGCGATCAGCAGCGGCGGCCAGACGAAGCGTTTGCGCTTTTGCAGTTTGTCCGAACCCCACGACACCGCGAGCATGCCGATCACCGCCGCCAGATACGGCAGCGCCGACAGCCAGCCGGCCTCGATCATGTCCATCTGCGCGCCGGCCTTGAGGATCGACGGCAACCACAGCACGAAGCCGTAGACGCCGATGCTCCAGCAGAAAAACTGCAGCGCCAGAATGATCACCTTCGGCGAACGAAATGCTTCGGCGTAGTTCTTCACCGCTTTGATCCCGACCTGTTCGGCGGCGAGGGCGCTTTCCAGATCGTGCTTTTCCTGCTCACTCAGCCACTTGGCCTGAGCGGGACGATCATCGGCCAGTTTCCACCAGATAAACGCCCAGATTACCGCCGGCAAACCTTCGATGATGAACATCCAGCGCCAACTGAAGTGTTGCACCAGATAGCCGGAAACCACCGACATCCACAACATGGTCACCGGGTTGCCGAGGATCAGGAAGGTGTTGGCCCGTGAGCGTTCGGCACGCGTGAACCAGTGGCACAGGTAGACCAGCATTGCCGGCATGACCGCGGCTTCGACCACGCCGAGCATGAAGCGGATCACGATCAGCCAGTAGGCGTTGGAGACCACGCCAGTCAACGTGGCGAGGCCGCCCCAGAAGATCAGGCTGAAGAAGATCAGCTTCTTCACACTGTGCTTTTGCGCGTAGATCGCCCCCGGCACCTGGAAGAAAAAGTAGCCGAGGAAGAACAGCGCGCCGAGTAATGAAGACAGACCCGGGGTGATCATCAGGTCGGCGGCCATACCGGACGCGGCGGCAAAGCCGTAATTGGCGCGATCGAGGTACGCCAGGCTGTAGGTGATGAACACGATGGGCATGATGTACCACCAGCGGCGGGCGGCGAGGGTTGCGGTTTTCATGGTGTTGCTCCTGAGCTTGTTGTTTTTGTCGCAGCAGGTTCAAATTTTTGCGGTGATCAAGCGGGCCTCTTCGCGAGCAGGCTCGCTCCCACAGGGGAATGCATTCCAAATGTGGGAGCGAGCCTGCTCGCGAAAGCGGTTTCGAATTCAACGACGAGTTCAGACCGGGTCGGCAACCCCTCCATATCCCCGCGACTCTGCACCGCCCGACTGCCAATCCAGTTCGCGCGCTGCACGGCCTCGGCAAAACTGTGATGCTCCAGCAGGGCGCTGATCATGCCGACCGCAAAGCCATCACCCGCACCCACGGTATCGACGACGTTGGCCACCGGTACCCCGGCGACAAACCCCTGATCCAGTTGCGTGCGGTAATAGGCACCTTGCGGCCCGAGTTTGATCGCCACGGCTTCAGCGCCCTGATCGAGATAAAACGCCGCAATGTCCGCCGGGTCTTCGAACCCGGTCAGCAGCCGACCTTCACTCAAACCCGGCAGTACCCAGTGGGCGAGGGCGGCGAGGCGGTTGATCTCGCGGATCATCTCTTGCTCGCTGGCCCACAGGCTTGGGCGCAGATTGGGGTCGAACGACACGCTGCGCCCGGCATGGCGCATGCGTGTCATCAGCTCGAAAGACATTTCCCGAGCAGTGGCCGACAGCGCCGGTGGAATCCCGGTGGCGTGCAGATGACGCGCGCTGAGCAGCGTTTCGCTGATCGATTGAACGGACAGATGACTGGCCGCCGAACCGCGACGGTAATACTCGACCTGCGGGTCGCTGCCATCGTCGGTGCGCGACTTGAACTGGAAACCGGTCGGATGTGCGCTGTCGACCGCGACATGACTGCAATCCAGACCTTCGCTGGCCAACGTTTCCAGCACAAAGCGCCCCAGCGAATCGGCGCCAACGCGGCTCAGCCAGGCTACGTTGAAACCCAGGCGCGACAGACCAATCGCCACGTTGCTGTCGGCGCCGGCAATGCGCCGGTGAAAGTGTTCGACTTCGGCCAGATCACCGGTTTGTTCGGCGACCAGCATCGCCATGGTTTCGCCAAACGATAGAATATCGATGTCAGACATGGGCAGGCTCCAGACGGGATTGGCCAAGGCGGGCGAGGGCGGCGACGTGTTCGGTGGTCAACGCCACCAGGTCATCGCCCTGCAACGGGTATTCGGCGGCACGCATAACGCCTTGGGCCATGTGCCGCAACAGTTGTTCCCAAAGATGCAGGTCGCTGACGGCCGGTGGCACCGCCACCAGTTTGCCGTCGGCACGGCGGGCCACGGCTTTGCAGTGCACATAGCCGACATGACGCCCGAGCAGGCGTGCGGCGTTGAGCGCGGACTGGTCTTGCCACTGCCAGTTGCCGATGTCGAAAGTCATCTTGATCGGCAAGTTGTGCTGCTCGACCGCCGCGAAAAAACGCTGGAACGGTTCGATGCGGCCGCCCTGCAAAGTCTGGTCGTTTTCCACCAGCAGTTGCACCGGGCTGGCGCCGAGCAGCTGTTTCAGCACCTGCAAATCACAGTTGTCGGTGAAGTAACCGAGCGAGACTTTCAGCCATTTCGAACCGAATGCTTCTGCGTGTTGCAGGGCGTTGATCAGCTCGGGATTGGGCCGCACCTGACCGGCGAGCCACAGCTCGGTCGGCGAGGAATAGATGCTTTGCAGGCCCTTCGCCTGGGTAGCGGCATTCAGTTGCGCGGGCACTTCGCGGGTCAGCAGCTCTTCGCGCCACTCGATGCGATCGGCGCCGGCCGCGGCCAGCACGTCGATGAAGAAGTCCTGCCCGCGTTGGCGCACAAGTTCGGCGCCGTAGCTGGACAGGCTGATGGAAACGGCGGGTTTATTCATTGTTATTTACCTCTGAAACCGGTTTCATTTTTATTCAAAAAAATATCAGGTGGTTCTGTGATGGCCTTTCGGGCCTCATCGCTGGCAAGCCAGCTCCCACAATGTTCTGGGGGTATTGGATGGATTGCATTAACACCACAAACACCTGTGGGAGCTGGCTTGCCAGCGAAGGCGTCAGCTCAAACACCACCATTCCCTCGGGTAGAACCGCGCTCAACCAACACCGGCGCAAAATCCAATCTGCGGGTGGGCTCAACATCCCCCCGCAAGCGCTTGAGCAAACAATCAAATGCCCGCGCGCCAATCTCGGCCGTTGGCTGGGCGAGGGCGGTAATCCCGCTGCCCACCAACGGATACCAATCCAGATCGTCCAGGGCAATCAGCCCGACATCTTCGAACAACCGGCAACCGACTTCGCGCAAGGCCAGGGTGCAGGCCAGCGCCGCCACGCCGTTGGCGCAGAACAGTGCTTTGGGGCCGGTAGCCGTGGTGTTCAAGAAGTCTTGCAGATGCGTAGCGAGTGCGTCGCCGGTTTCCAGCACCGCCCCGGTCAACCCGGAGCGCTGGGCGATCTGCGTCTGAAAACTGCTGACCCGCTCGATCCGCGAACTGGTGCCGTCATAAGGTTCGGTCACCAGCAACACATCGCGGTAGCCGCGCTGTTCGAGGTGCGTCAGCGCCATCTCGACAGCCTGCGGGTTGTTCAGTCCGAGCATGTCGCTGTCGAGTCCTTCGACCTTGCGGTCCACCAGCACCAGCGGCATTTCCCGGTGCAGTTCGTGCAGTTCGTCACGGTGATGGCCGAGGGTATTCACGATCAGCCCTTCGATGTTGTACGAACGCAACAGCGCCAGGTGTTGGCGTTCCTGCTCGTCATCGCGGTCGGTGTTGCATACCACCAGGCTGTAGCCATGCGCACGGCAGGCGGTTTCCACCCCGTGCATGACGGCAATCGAATAGGGGTTGCGGATATCGGCCACCAGCATGCCGATCAGGCGCGTGCGCCCGCGTTTCAGGCCACGGGCCATCTGGTTCGGGCGGTAGCCCAGTTCGGCGATGGCTTGTTCGATGCGCAGGGCAGTGGCATCAGAGAGCAGCGCACGGTCATCGCCGATGAAGCGCGAGACACTGGCCTTGGAGACGCCGGCGTGTTCAGCGACATCAAGCATCGTCACGCGACTGCGCTGGGCGGCGGAAAAGTCATTCACGGTCTGAAACCTTGTTATTGGATTTATCCGTTTCAGGCGCCTCGATGACGCTGAAACCGGTTTCAGGAAACACTAGAAGCCGACACTCCGTCAAGTGAATGCGCTTCGTACTTCAATTTGGCGCCGACGGGCGGCGCTCAGCGTTATTGAAATATCCGCGCCACCGTCAGCCAAACAGGCCCGCAGCAATATTGATCGAAAAGCCCAGAATAGCGGTGTTGAAGACGAATCCGATCAACGATTGCGCCAGCACGATTTTGCGCATGTCTCGGGTGCCGACGCCGACATCGGCGGTTTGCACGGCCACGCCGATGGTGAAGGAGAAATACAGGAAGTCCCAATAATTGGGCGTGGTCAGACCTTCAGCGAAACGCAGAGCCGGTTCCTTGCCATCCCAGGTGTAAAACAGACGGGCGTAGTGCACGCAGAAAATGACACCGATCAGCAGCCACGAACCTACCACGGTGACTGCGGTGAACGCGTAATGCAGCAGTTTGTGATGGGTATCCAGATCCTTGGTGCCGGCCAGCTCCAGGGTGATGGCGGCCAGGCTGGCCAACGCCGCGATACACACCACGAACAGCACCAGTCCGGCGTTTTCGTCCTCGACGACGGCGATGCGTTTGACGTCTGGCGCTTTGGCGCGAACGGTCAGCCAGAACATCAGGATCAGGTAGGTCCAGACGCCGGCGTTCCAGCCGATGAGGATTTTGCTGACTACGGAGTCGGCAGGCACCAGAAGACCGGTGGCAAGGCCAACCAGAGCGGCGGCAGACAGGCGAGGGTGGGTGCGGGCGAGGAAGCGCATGGAGACTCGATAGGCCAGGATGTCTTTACACCTTAGCCCAGCGACGTCCGGGATGACCACTGACTTGACTGTTCGAATGACCTTGTGGGAGCGGGGGGGGGGGGGGGGGGGGCGGGGGGGGGG